>NZ_LASY01000008.1:0-158370 GCF_000973155.1 Grimontia sp. AD028
GTCCGCTCCGCCACTTCTTAAAGAGAAGCTAACTCTTAAAAACAGCAACAGGGGTGTAGCTCCAATTGGCAGAGCAGCGGATTCCAAATCCGCGTGTTGGGGGTTCGAATCCCTCCACCCCTGCCATCTTCAAGCCTCAGCAGAAATGCTGGGGCTTTTTCATATACAGAATTTGGCTCTGTGAGCTAATTTTTGGGGGCTGTAACGCCAGTCCGCTTGATGGCAAGCCCCGTCGAATTCCTCCACCCTGCCATCTTCAAGCCTCAGTAGAAAAGCTGAGGCTTTTTTGCATTTTGGGGTTGGCTTTGCTCTTAAATCCCTGTGCGGGAGTGGTGGTTTATGTGTATCCTTCAGGCTGGTTTAGTTCTCAAACACTAATCGGCACTATGAATCAACTTCGAAGCCTTTGGGTTATTCTTTCTACCGCATTTCTTCTACTAGGCATTGCTCTCATCTACTTTCTCGTTGATGTCCCTGACTCACCTCAGCTTGCTTCCGGTCAAGGTGCTGTGAAATGCCGCGAGTATGAAAGCTCTTCGGAGATTGATGTCTCGAAGCCTTTGAACATCGCTGTATGGAATATCTATAAACAGCAGTTGGAAGGTTGGGATACTGAACTTAAGTCGCTGGCGGCGGACAACACCATCATTTTGCTTCAGGAAGCGCAAACCAAACCACAAATGCTTAGCTATCTAGAACAAAGTGGCTGGCATAGTAATCAGGCTTATGCTTTTGCGATTAATGGGGAAATAGCAGGCGTGATGACGTTGTCTGAAGCTATTCCAGAGAAAGTCTGTGCTTATACCAAGGTTGAACCCTACTTACGATTACCAAAGAGTGCGTTGTACAGTGCTTTTCCGCTTTCCAATGGGGAAGTGTTGTCTGTGATTAACCTTCACAGTATCAATTTTACTTATGGCGTGACTGAGTATTCTGAGCAACTGGATGTGTTGGTAGAAGCGGTAGAGCCACTTAAGGGGCCTTTGATTATTGCCGGAGACTTAAACACCTGGAGTAATGAACGACTGTCTGTCGTGAGAGATAAGTTAAGTTCAATTGGGCTAAAGGAAGCGAATTTTCAGCCAGATGAAAGGCTACGGGTTTTCAGCCATCCGTTGGACCACGTATTTTATCGTGGGGTCACGTTACAGCACGCTAAATCTATCGATACTCCCGCCTCCGATCACGCGAGGCTCGAAGCGAGCTTTGTGTTTGATGAGGCAAAAGAAAAAGGCAGCGATTAACGCTGCCTTTCTTTTTCAGATTGCCTGCGACATTTGACTGATTGTTTCATTCGCATTGTAGAGTGGGCGCATCGCTTTCAATACATCTGAGCGAGAGATTACGCCAACAAGACGATTGTTTTCCAGTACTGGAAGGATATGAGGTTTACTCATTTTCGCTTCACGAACGCGGTCTTTAAGTGGTTTATAGCTTAGGCTGGTTGCAATACCCATATCAGAAACAGGAAAGGCTTTTTCTTTGTCGACGACTAAAAATTCAGCGACATCAATCAGGCTTTCGTTGGCGCTAAGAGCTGTCACATCGTCGTTCATTAAGTCGCCTACGCATTGTTCTGCATCTGGTAGGTAGTCCTCACACCATAGGTTGACCATCACATCGTGCACTGAGAAGAAGCCGACCACGTGCAGTTGATTGTCGCAAACCGGAGCACCAGTCAGTTGGTTTGAAAGCAGCACATCAATAGCATCTGCAGTGCGATCAGTGGCTTTCAATACGATAGGGCTGGTATTCATCAGATCTTTAACTTTCATTTTGTTCATCATGGCAGAATCCTTACTGGCTTTATTGAGTGTCACTGGCGAGTTGACGGCCAGCATTTCAGGTTGTTGCATTTGCTTTGTATAAATCCCCCAGTTGGCAAGGCCAACCAGTACAGCACCACCGACAACGTTGCCAAGCGTCACTGGGATAAGGTTATTAACGATAAAGTGGGAAACAGTTAAGTCAGCGTAACTTGATGCTGATACACCTAATTGCGTCCAGAAAGCGTCCGGTGAAAAGTGAGAAATGACGATACCCAGCGGAACCATAAACATGTTGGCGATACTGTGCTCGAAACCACTGGACACGAACATGGCGACAGGCAGCATAGTCATTACAGCTTTGACAACAGGATTTGCAGAGCAAAAGGTTAGCCAAATCGCTGTGCAGACAAGAATGTTACAGAGCACGCCGAGCGTGAACGCTTCAAGCCAAGTGTGATGGAGCTTATGCTGTGCGATATTGAGTGCATTCAGCCCCCATTGACCGCCATCCAGTTGGTATAGCCCTGCTGCTGTTACCAGCGCTAACAAAATCATCGCGCCGATAAAGTTGCCTAGGTAGACCTTGCCCCAGGTACTGAAAAGCTTTCCGATGCCTACCTGGTTGTTGGCCCAGGAGATACTAGAAAGTACTGTGCTGGTAAACAGCTCGCCTTCAAAGATGACGATAAGTATCAGGCCCATACTGAATGCGAGTCCGCCAATCAGCCTAGTCATTCCCCAACTTGTGCTGTCATTACCTGTGGTGACTGTGATGTAGAAAAGAAACGCGAGGCCGATAAAGGCGCCAGCTAGCACAGCGAGACTGATGGTGACTCCACTTCTTTTGCTGATTTTCTTCAGTGCATAGCGCTCTGCCTCGGACATCATTTCAGCCGCAGAGAAGCCTTTCACTGAGACGAAGTCGTGATCAGAATGCGCAGTTGTCATTTCTTCCCCTCCTGTGTTGTTTCATGGTGTTTTCCTTTTTCTTCGAGTCGGGCGGTATACCTGACTTCCCTTTCAGAGTAAGTGTGATTGAGTGGTCAAGTACAATTGATAATCCTTTGTTTTGTATTCAATTTTATTGATGATTTTTTTAGGGTGAGTACAATAAATCCATAAAAATAAAGAGGTTTAACGTTCGCTGCTTTTCTGGGGAGGGAAGTCATGCGCTATTCACTTAAACAACTGGCAGTTTTCGATGCCGTTGCGGATTGCGGCAGCGTCAGTCAGGCGGCAGATTTACTGGCTTTGACCCAGTCTGCGACTAGTATGTCGCTGTCTCAGCTCGAGAAAATGTTGGGCAGGCCGCTTTTTGAAAGGAAAGGGAAGCGTCTTATCCTGACGCATTGGGGAGCATGGCTTCGACCAAAGGCCAAGCGGTTGTTGAGAGACGCCAAGCAGATTGAAATGGGCTTCTATGACCAGCACCTGTTGAGCGGCGAAATCCGCCTTGGGGCAAGTCAAACCCCAGCAGAACACCTGGTTCCGGACCTTATCAGTATTATTGATAATGACTTTCCAGAAATTCGAATTTCCTTAGGCGTGCGAAGTACCAGCTCTATTATTCAGGGTGTGTTGGACTACCGCTATGATCTGGGGATTATTGAAGGTCGTGTAGATGACAATCGTCTGCATCAGGAGCCATGGTGCACGGATCACCTAACGATTGTGGCAGCGGCCCATCATCCTTTTGCCAAACGTGAACGCGTAAGTATGGCGCAGCTGGAGCAGGCGCAATGGATTTTGCGTGAACATGGTTCGGGAACAAGAATGGCATTTGAGAGTGCGATTTCTCGCCATATCGCTGACCTTGATGTTTGGCGCGAGTATGAACATATTCCAGTTATCCGAAGTCTTGTTGCCAATGGGCCTTATGTCACCTGCTTACCTTACTTAGATGTTGAGCAGTATATTGAAGACGGAAAGTTGGTGGCGCTGAACGTACCAGAGTTAGATATCTCACGTTCACTTTCTTTTGTATGGCGGGCTGATATGGCGGAAAACCCCGTGGTGGATTGCTTTAAGCGGGAAGGTATCAGGATGATGAAGCGACACCCTATGGTGATGTAATCAATTTTGTTGATACAAAAAGCGCGCAGCGAAAACGCTGCGCGCTTTTTTACTAACTAGAAGTTAAGCACTTACTTTGGTGACATCTATATACAGCTTCAGTTTTTGTCCTGGCTGGATATACGCGTTCTTCTTCAGCGAGTTCCATTTCACCAGATCTGACACCGACACCTTGTAGCGCGCAGCAATACCACTCAGTGAATCGCCTTCACGGATTTGGTAGAAGATAGTACGGATACGTGCGCCTTCATCGGCTTTTTTCCAAATCACCAAGTCCTGACCAATGCGCAGCGGATCTTTCGGTGCCATACCATTCCAGCGCGCCAGCGAAGTATGTGACACGCCGTGTTTACGGGCGATCGTCCAGAAGCTATCACCTTTTTGCACTGTGTGGGTGAGTTTAATGTCACCGCGTTGTTTACTGGTGAGTTTTGCTAAACGCTGTGGAGCACTCAGTGTGTATTGGCTTTCGTCTTTCAGCGATACAGGAATGAGCAAGTGCTCTCCCACACGGATATTGGTGCCTTTTAAGCTATTGGCACGTTGAATCACTTTTACCGTTGTATTGTGGCGTTTTGCAATCAGGCCCAGAGAATCACCGCTTTTTACTTTATAGCGGGTCACTTTCACGCCCTGATTATTGTTTTCTGTTAGGTTGCTATTAAAGCGAGCCACATTTTCTTTAGGTAACAGCAAATGGTTTGCACCGTCTGGTGCTGTCGCCCAGTGATTATAGGCAGGGTTCAGGCTTTGGAGCTCAGACAGAGACAGGCCGGCGTAGTTGGCGGCCAGTGCCAAATCCATCTGCACGCCAGGTTCTACCTGCTCCACAACAGGCTTGTTGGCAATAGCTGGTAAGTCTAAGCCATAACGCTCTTTGTTCTTAACGACATCTGCTACAGCAATCAGCTTAGGCACATAACCACTGGTTTCTTTTGGCAGAGAAAGGTGCCAGAAGTCGGTTGGAAGGCCTTTGGCTTTATTGTTTCTAATCGCGCGGAACACACGACCCTCACCTGTGTTGTAGGCGGCCAGTGCATGTAACCAGTCGCCATCAAATTTCTTGTGAAGGTATTCCAGCAAATCTAATGCAGCATCCGTTGAAGCGACGACATCACGACGGCCGTCATACCACCAGTTTTGTTCCAGACCAAAGCGGCGGCCTGTGTCTGGCACAAATTGCCATAAACCCGCTGCGCGGCCATGGGAGTACGCAAATTGATCAAATGAGCTTTCTACGACTGGCAGAAGCGCGATCTCGAGTGGAATGCCGCGCTCTTCAACTTTTTCAGTGATGAGATACAGGAAAGGTTCAGCGCGTTCGGCGACTGTTTTGAGGTGTTGCGGGTGCTTTAAGTACCAGTTGCGGTAGTAATTAACGCGCTTGTTTTCAGGTACGGGCATCTCGAGTTGCATGGCAATCCGTTCCCAGACATCGTCCTGTGTTTGAGGCGTGATGACAGGAGTGGTCTCCTCGACCTTTTCGGTTTCAACTGGCGTCTGAGCGATGTCAGTCTTTAGGAGTGCTTCTTCCTGTTGCTCTGGCGTGTTAGTCGTGGTCGCGACATCACTTTGGCCGGTAATCTGGCATCCTGCGAGGAACATCGATCCCACTAACACATAACGGAACTTCATTAATCTCTGACCTTTCAAAAAATGGCCGATGATGATACTCGGCCGGAACTCTTGCTTACAAGTGACTTGTGTCAAAATTCATCTTTCCAACGTCTGAGCGCCGCAAAAGTTTCGGTATCCGTAGAGTCAGTCGCACCTTGACTTACAGCCGCTTTGACACTGTCGATATGGGCGCGTAGGAAAGGGTTGATACACTTTTCTTTCCCAATCGAACTCGGCAAAGTGGGGGTGTTTTTCTCCCGAAGTGCCTTAGCTTCAACAACATATTCGTTAAGCGCAGTATTGTTCGGTTCGACCGCGAGAGCAAATTTCAGGTTTGAAAGCGTGTATTCATGCGCACAAAACACCAGTGTGTCATCCGGTAAAGACGCCAGATGTGTCAGGGATTGGTGCATTTGTTTTGGGGTGCCCTCAAACAGCCGACCACAACCTGCAGAAAATAGCGTATCCCCGCAAAAAAGCATTCCCTCAGCATAATAAGCAATGTGGTCGAGTGTATGTCCCGGAACGTGGAAAACTGTAAAGTCAGTGTTGAACAGTGTAAAACTCTGACCGTATTTCAGAGGATGGTTGACCATAGGGAAACGAGCGGTCGCTGGGCCATAAATGGAGAGGGCTGGGAAGTGTTCCAGTAAGGTGCGGATACCGCCAATATGGTCATTGTGATGATGAGTGACCAGTACCCCATTCAGCGTCAGCCCTTCATTGTTAAGGGTTTCAAGTACTGGCTTGGCATCACCGGGATCGACGACAACACAATGATTGTCATCATTTTTTAGCAGCCAGATGTAATTGTCATTGAATGCAGGTATGCTTGTTACAGATAGCATTGAATCTCTCCAGCTATAACTCTAAAACACTATGAAACCAGCACGCAGCCAACGTCCACTGGAATACCCGTACACTTGGGACCAATTCGCGCACGGCGAATGGGCGTGCACGCACGTGCAAACGCGGCTGGACGAATGGTTGCCCAGACTGTTCGGTTATCACATGCTAAAGCTTGGTGGCCTTAGCTGTGAAATGGTGACCGGGCATTGTAACATCCAGCATCAGGTCTGTATTGATAAGCTAAATCCGTTACGAAACATGGAAGCGGAAAACTACGACCTGCCTTTCCTAGACAAAGCCTTTGACGTTTGCATTCTCGCCAACCAACTTGACTACACGGATGACCCTCACCGATTGCTGCGTGAGATCGACAGAGTCATGATAGACGATGGCTATCTGATCCTTTCAGGAGTTAATCCCAGTAGTTTGATGGGGATCGGCCGATTGATACCTTGGCGCAAGAATCGACTGCCTTGGAATGGACGAATGTTTACGCCATTGCGGGTGAGGGACTGGTTGGGAGTGTTAAACTACGAAATCGTTGAAATGTCGTGTTTCGGACTGATTCCAGCAACACGCCACCGAACTTGTGGCGTATGGTTTGAAAATGCCTGTTCGGGGCTTCTGCCTGCTATTGGCTCGCTCTATTTCATTGTTGCACGTAAGCGAACCTATCCACTGAAACCTATCAAACCGAAGTGGAAGCTGAAAAAATCGCTGTCGCCGGTGAGTGTGAACTATCGCACCGGCGGTTGAGATATTTACTCGGAAGGGATGTAACCTTCATCTGGCCCTGTCGGGTTTTCTGCGGCGGTTCTTGCCAGTTCATCACAGCGCTCATTTTCTGGATGACCTGCATGACCTTTCACCCATTGCCAATCCACAGTATGGCGCTGGGTTTCGGTATCCAGACGCTGCCATAGGTCGGCATTTTTTACTGGCTTTTTATCTGCAGTTTTCCAACCTCGTTTCTTCCAATTGTGTATCCACTGGGTGATCCCCTGACGCACGTATTGACTGTCGGTAGTCAGCGTGACGTTGCAAGATTCTTTCAGGCTCGCCAGACCCACAATGGCCGCCAGCAGTTCCATGCGGTTATTGGTGGTGAGCGCAAAGCCTTCGCTCATCTCTTTCTCGTGTTGTTTATAACGCATGACCACGCCATAACCACCCGGTCCTGGATTACCGAGACAAGAACCGTCCGTGAAAATTTCTACCTGCTTGACCATATTTGTTAGTATCTGTGGAAATTAATCGCCAAGTCTGACACAAGTGCCGCTATGAAAGCCAGTTACGACAGAATTATCGTTCTCGATACCGAAACCACGGGTATGAACCGTGAAGGTGGTCCCCATTATGAAGGACACCGCATTATTGAAATCGGCGCGGTGGAAATCATCAACCGCAAGCTGACCGGTCGCCATTTCCACGTGTACATCAAACCGGATCGAGAAATCGATCCGGAAGCGATTTCCGTACACGGTATTACCGATCAGTTTTTACGTGACAAGCCGGAATACGGCGATATTCATGCCGAATTCCTCGAATTTATCAAAGGCGCGGAACTTGTTGCCCACAACGCGCCCTTTGATACCGGCTTCATGGACTATGAATTCCAGATGCTGGATCCGTCGATTGGTAAGACGGACGACTTCTGCAAGGTGACCGATACCCTTGCCATGGCGAAGAAGATCTTCCCGGGCAAGCGGAACAACCTTGATATTCTCTGTGAACGTTACGGCATAGACAACTCGCACCGTACCCTACACGGCGCATTGCTCGATGCCGAGATTCTGGCTGATGTATACCTGTTGATGACAGGTGGCCAGACAACGCTCAAGTTCAGTGGTAGTGATTCAAACGAAGAAGGCGGTGAAGGTGAAGCCATTCGACGTGTCGAAGCCGGTACGAAAAAACTAAAGATTATCAGTGCCTCTGCCGATGAACTAAGTGAACATGAAAAGCAGCTCGATATCATCGAAAAGAATGGCAGCTGTTTGTGGAGGCAACAGGAGAGTGTATGAAAACAAGGTGGGCTGGGTTGCTGCTCACTCTGCTGATGGCGTTCAACGTCGCAGCGGAGCAGACATCGGATCGTGACATACGGTTACTGAATAATCGTTTCCGTATCGATTCCACCATTACTCAGGTTGCCTTTGTTATCTATCGCCAAAAACCCAGTCAGCCGGTTGTGCTTGTGCAGCCGGATGGCTCCAAGCTATATGAATTCCGTCATCCCGATAATGTTTCATGGCATAAAGAGCCGGACATGGACATTATTTCGATTCTAAACCCAATGCCTGGCCCGTGGCAGGCGATTGGTAAAGTCACTCCTGAAAATAAAATCCGTATTCTCTCCGAACTCAGTATGAAGGTAGACACCTTCCCAAGCCGTCTTTACCAAGGAGAGACACTTAAGTTTACCGCCCGGTTAATGCAAGGTGATGTGCCACTGAATCTCAGGGACTTTCTCGACCGCGTTGAGTTAACCGTCACCTTTACAGAGTATCTGGAAAGTGTGGATGATATTCCGGTGGATCAGCGCCCGCAGGAAATGTCTCTTGGCCGCTTCAAAGATGATGGTGCGGGGTTGGATGAATACGCAGGTGACGGCGTGTTTACCGTCGAGCTTCCTGTGAATGCTCATCCTGGAAAATATCGCGCACGAGTCACTTCAGGTAATGGCGTGTTTTTCCGCACTCTGGAGCAGGAAGTCTTGGTGTATCCAACACCACTGATGGCGACCTTTAAACAAAGCCGTAAAAAAGCGCTGCCTCACCATCTTCTGGTGGAGTCTGATACCGCAAGCATAGAGCCTGGTTCAATTGCTGCTCATTCGGAGTTTACGGATCCCAATGGCAAGTTATCTGTCTATCAGGGCGTTGCGGGCGAAGATTACACGGCGCTCACCGTCGATATCGATAACTTCGAAGAGCCGGGGCGTCATAAATGGCATGCATGGCTATATGGCACGGATAAACTTTCTGGACGCCCTTTGATGTTCCATCTTCCTGAGCAGACGTTTGCCGTGGCAGATTATGAGGCGATCGAGCAGGCGAAGATCGAGCGTGAAGAACGAGAAGCGGAGCGTAAGCGTATAGAAGATGAGCGCATTGCGGCTGAGAAACGTGAAGCAGATAGAAAGATGGCAATGATCACTATTATTGGTGGCAACATCTTGCTGCTTATCTTGGCAGTCGGTGGCTGGTTTGTCGTTCGTATGATCAAGCGTAAGAAGCTTGCTGCAGAGACGGAAGAGGAGCTGGAAGCACCGCCACCGGAAGAGCCGGACAAAGCGGCTTAATCCGTTTATTCAGTGCAAAGAAAAAGGAGAAGCTAAGCTTCTCCTTTTGTCGTTATCGGGTTTGATGTTAAGCAGCGTGTACCACTTTATCCAACGTTTTGCTCGCTGCTGCGAGCTCTGCAGGATCAAAGTCATCAACGTTGATAGTTTCGAGGCGACCTTCCTCTGCAATACGCAGGATGTCTGCTTCTTTCTCTGAAATTGCGCCCTCACGAAGACCAATCTCCGCCACTTTGTCGAGGAACATAAATGGCAGTTTTTGACCCGTCGAGTCACACACTTTCTGGTAGATAGGCTCTGCGGCAAGGATATCCAGCAGAGCTTTTTCAATCTTACCTACCGCATTGTGCTCAGAGGCTTCCAGGAACTGACCACGGCCGATACGGCTGCGGGTTTCACCTGGGGTTTGCAGAATTGCTGCCACTTTACCGTCCAGCGAATCGCTTGGTTTGGTGCGGCGGGTGCCGAATGGGAATAACAGAACACGCAGCGGCGCAGCTACCCAACGGGCAGGGAAGTTGGCAAGGAAATCATCCAGAGCTTCTTCAGTTTGGTACATAGCATCTTGCATGCCCCAGTGAACCAAAGGCAGATCCGCTTTTTGGTAACCTTCGTCGGCATAGCGTTTCATGGTTGCTGAAGCTAGGTACAATTGGCTAAGAACATCACCCAGACGCGCGGAAAGACGCTCTTTACGTTTCAGGTTACCACCCAGCACTGCCATTGATATGTCAGATAAAAGCGCCAGGTTAGACGCGTATCGGTTCATCTGTTGGTAGTAGCGCGCCGTTTCGTCTTTACGTGGCACGCTGGAAGTGCGGCCGTCAGTCAGGCCTAACCAAACCGAACGAACCAGATTGCTTATCACAAAGCCAACATGGCCAAACAGTGCCTGGTCAAAACCAGCCAAAGCTTCGCGCTCGTCTTCTTTGTAAGCGGCGTTCATTTCTTCCAGAACGAATGGATGACAACGGATAGCACCTTGACCAAAGATGATCATCGAGCGGGTCAGAATGTTCGCACCCTCTACTGTAATGGCAATCGGTGCACCTTGATAACCGCGGGCCAGGAAGTTTTTCGGGCCCATACAGATACCCTTACCACCGACGACGTCCATAGCGTCAATCACGCCACGTTGACCACGATGGGTACAGTGGTATTTCACAATAGCAGAGATGACTGACGGCTTCTCACCCAAGTCGATGCCAGCCACGGTCAACGCACTGGCGGCATCCATGACATAGGCGTTACCACCGATGCGTGCCAATGGCTCTTCAATACCTTCCATTTTACCGATAGGCAATTTGAACTGACGGCGAATGCGGGCATAAGCGCCAGTCGCCAGCGCAGCTGTTTTGAGGCCGCCTGTCGAGTTTGAAGGCAGGGTAATACCACGCCCAACTGACAGACATTCAACCAGCATGCGCCAACCCTGGCCTGCCATTTCTGGACCACCGATGATGAAATCAAGTGGAACAAAAATATTCTCACCACGGGTAGGACCGTTTTGGAACGGCAGGTTCAGCGGGAAATGACGGCGGCCAATGTCCACGCCTTCAATATCCGTAGGGATCAGCGCACAGGTGATCCCCATATCCTCCTGATCACCCAGCAGACCTTCCGGATCTTTCAGCTTGAATGCCAGACCAAGAACGGTCGCGACTGGCGCCAGTGTGATGTAACGCTTGTTCCAGGTGATGGACATACCCAGCACTTCTTTGCCTTGCCACATGCCTTTAGTGACAACACCTTCATCCGGGATAGAGCCTGCATCAGAGCCTGCTTCAGGGCTTGTCAGTGCGAAACATGGGATTTCAAGGCCATTCGCTAGGCGTGGCAGGTAGTAATCTTTCTGGTCTGTGGTGCCATAGTGTTGCAGTAGCTCACCAGGACCTAGGCTGTTTGGCACACCAACGGTGGAAGATAGCACGCCTGAAACGCCGGTCAGTTTTTGCAGGACCAATGATTGTGCGTAAGCAGAAAACTCCAGACCACCGTATTCCTTTTTGATTATCATGGCGAAAAACTTGTTGTCCTTCAGGTATTGCCAGACTTCCGGTGGCAGGTCTGCCAGTTCATGGGTGACCTGATAGTCATTGACCATGCGGCACACTTCGTTGACTGGGCCGTCGAGGAATGCTCGCTCTTCAGCACTCAGGCGAGGTGCAGGAATGTCATGCAGCTTGTTCCAATCTGGCGCGCCGCGGAAAAGATCGGCTTCCCACCAGACGGTGCCTGCATCAATAGCTTCTTTTTCGGTCTGAGACATTTCTGGCATCACGCCTTTAAACATCTTCAGTGCAGGTTTGCTCAGCCATGACTCACGGAATGAGCGGACGTTCAAAGGAATGGCGATTGCGATGAATACCAGCCAGCTGATTTGGCCAACAATGCCCATCACAGAGCCAACAATTAACATTCCCGCTGCTGCGGCGGTGAATAGTTTCAAGCCAGCGCGGTGATACGCCAGTATCGCCATCAGTGCCAGAAACGTTATCAGGTACAGGGTTGTCGCCATTTTCGGTTCTCCTTATCCTTCAACCCAATCTTATAATGGTAAGAGGTCATACCACTTAATTGTAAGCAGGTTTTTAAGAAAATGTAAAACAGTGACCGGTAAAAATGTGCACCTCACTTCACAGAGAAGTACAATGAAACAGTGTTCAGTTTTCAGACGATTGTTTTTACGAGAGATGCATAAGGTGAGGCAGATTATCGACAGCTTCATCTTTTTGCGGGTACACTGCTTCTCATATCTTCGGGCGCTTGCCCTGCTAATAAATCCTTCTGGTCGCTATCAATAGCGCGGCTGGTAATGGACGACTAAACCAATAAATAGAGAATTGCCCATGTACCAAGATCTCATTCGCTCAGAGCTTAACGAAGCAGCTCAGGTGCTTAACGCGTTTCTAAGTGACGACAAGAACATTGCAGACATCGAAGCGGCAGCGAAACTGCTGGCTGATTCCTTTAAAGCAGGCGGTAAAGTACTGTCATGCGGTAATGGCGGTTCGCATTGTGACGCGATGCACTTTGCTGAAGAGCTGACGGGTCGTTACCGTGAAAACCGCCCTGGTTATCCGGCCATCGCAATCTCTGATCCAAGCCACCTTTCTTGTGTATCGAATGACTTTGGCTATGAGTACGTTTTCTCTCGTTATGTTCAGGCGGTAGGCGCAAAAGGTGACGTATTGTTTGGTCTATCGACGTCAGGTAATTCTGGTAACGTGCTGAAAGCGATTGATGCGGCGAAAGAGAAAGGCATGAAGAGCATTATGCTGACTGGTAAAGATGGCGGTAAAATGGCAGGTTTGGCAGACATTGAAATCCGTGTCCCGCATTTCGGCTACGCGGATCGTATTCAGGAAGTGCACATCAAGATCATTCACATCCTGATCCAGCTTGTCGAAAAAGAAATGGAAAAATAAGGATAACGTAAAGGAATGTGTGAACTGCTTGGCATGAGTGCCAATGTACCAACGGACATTTGTTTTAGCTTTACCGGCTTAATCCAGCGTGGGGGAAATACAGGCCCTCACCGCGATGGCTGGGGCATTGTCTTTTATGAAGGCAAAGGGTTTAGGACCTTCAAAGACCCTAACCCAAGCTGCGACTCTAAAATTGCTGAGCTTGTTCAGAGTTATCCGATCAAAAGCTGCGCCGTGATAAGCCATATTCGTCAGGCGAACCGCGGTGAAGTCAATCTGGAGAATACTCATCCGTTTACCCGCGAAATTTGGGGACGTTACTGGACCTATGCTCACAATGGGCAATTGTCAGATTACGAAGATTTGCCGACAGGACACTTCAAGCCTGTTGGAGAAACGGACAGTGAAAAAGCCTTCTGCTATTTATTGCACGAAATTGAAAAGCATTACCCCGACAAGCCGGACGATATGACGGAAGTGTTCCGTTTTATCGCCAGCCGCTGTGACAAACTTCGTGAACTGGGCGTGTTTAACATGTTGTTCAGTGACGGTGACTATGTGATGGCGTATTGCTCCAATAACCTTCACTGGATAACCCGTCGTGCACCGTTTGGTAAAGCCAGCCTGATCGATGAAGAGGTGACGGTCGACTTTCAGGAAGAGACGACGCCGAATGACGTGGTGACAGTGATTGCGACTCAGCCACTGACCAACAATGAAACTTGGCACAAGATGCAGCCGGGTGAGTATTGTGTGTTCCATTTGGGTGAAGTGATTACCTGCAACCGCGCTGATATTGCAGCACAGGCAGAAGAAGTGGCTAGCGAATCCGATTCGTAGTGCCACCTTCAGACGATAAAAAACGCGCCGTAAGGGCGCGTTTTTTGTGTCCGGTAAACGGAGTTAATCAGCTGCGTAGCCAGACTGTCCCAGCACTTCGCCATCCATCACGGCTTTTTCATCCGCCATGTTGAGTCTGCCCTGACAAAACCATTCCACCACTAATGGATAGATACGGTGTTCTTGCTCCTGAACACGTTCGAATACACTTTCCGCATCGTCATCTTCAAAAATCGGCACTCTGGCCTGAAGAATAACGGGGCCACCGTCGAGCTCTTCTGTTACGAAATGTACTGAAGTACCGTGCTCGTCATCCCCTGCGTCAATGGCACGCTGGTGGGTGTTGAGGCCGGTGTATTTCGGCAATAGGGAAGGGTGAATGTTCAGCATCTTGCCCTGATAATGACGGACAAACTCTGGCGTCAGGATACGCATGAAACCCGCCAACACAATGAGGTCTGGCGAGTATTCATCGATAGTAGCCATCAGCTGGCTGTCATATTGGCTTCGATCTGAAATCCCTTTGCTGGCAACCACAACCGCTTCAATCCCGGCGTCTTTAGCACGGGTGAGGCCGTATGCGTCTTCTTTGTTTGCAATGACAGCCGAAATTTCAATGCCGTTATTGCCATGGCAGCGATCAATGACCGCCTGAAGATTTGAGCCGTTTCCAGAAACCAGAACAACCAGCTTTTTCATGGTTACCCCTTGATCTCAACCTGTTCTTCGCCAGCCGCAGCGTTCTCGATGGTGCCTAGCAGCCATGCGCTTTCACCTTCCTGATTCAGGATGTCGATCGCTTTCTGTGCTTGGTCAGCAGGCAGTGCAATCACAAGACCCACGCCACAGTTGAAGGTACGGTACATTTCGTGCTCGGTCACGTTACCGTTTTCTTGCAGCCAGTTGAAAATAACAGGCCATTCCCAGCTGTTTCCATCGATCACGGCTTTGGTGCCTTCAGGCAGCACGCGAGGAATGTTTTCCCAGAAACCGCCACCAGTGATGTGCGAAATGGCGTGAACATCACAGCTTTCAAGCATCTTCAGGGCAGGTTTTACATAAATGCGGGTCGGTTCCAGCAGGTGGTCAGCCAGTGTTTTTCCGTCAAGCTCCGCGTTAACGTCTGCGCCTGAAACCTCGATGATCTTGCGAACAAGGCTGTAGCCGTTAGAGTGCGGACCTGATGAAGCGACAGCAATGATCGCATCACCTTGAGCGACTTTAGTGCCGTCGATCACTTCTTCTTTCTCAACGACACCAACACAGAAACCTGCCACGTCATAATCTTCACCGTGGTACATGCCTGGCATTTCAGCGGTTTCACCGCCGATAAGTGCACAGCCAGCTTGCAAACAGCCTTCGCCAATACCGGTTACCACGTCAGCAGCTGTATCAACGTCCAGCTTGCCTGTTGCGTAGTAATCAAGGAAGAACAGTGGCTCAGCACCCTGAACAATCAGGTCATTCACACACATTGCCACCAGGTCGATACCAATGGTGTCGTGTTTTTTCAGATCCATCGCCAGGCGAAGTTTGGTACCTACACCGTCAGTACCTGAAACCAGGACTGGCTGTTTGTATTTTGTAGGCAGTTCACAAAGTGCACCGAAACCACCGATGCCACCCATGACTTCAGGACGGCGAGTGCGCTTAACAACGCCTTTAATTCTGTCGACCAGGGCGTTACCTGCATCGATATCTACACCTGCATCTTTGTAGCTTAGAGAAGACTTATTATCGCTCACTGGGGATCCTTACCGAGTTATGGACTAAAAAGCGGCGCCATTTTAACAGCGGTATTTCAAAAAGGAAAACGTTTGCGTCAGGTTCAATGCAGCGAATTCGGCTTAAAAAAGCGCAACCAGTTGTATGTAACTATTACACCGAATTTTCTTGTGTATAATTCGTGGAATTTGTTTTTTGCAGGAGTCTGTCATGAAAGTCGTCGAAGTTAAGCACCCGCTGGTAAAACACAAAATCGGTCTGATGCGCGAGGGTGATATCAGCACCAAGCGTTTCCGTGAGTTGGCGACAGAAGTAGGCAGCCTGCTGACCTATGAAGCGACTTCAGATTTCGAAACTGAAAAAGTGACCATTGAAGGCTGGAATGGCCCGGTTGAAATCGACCGCATCAAGGGCAAGAAAGTGACTGTTGTGCCAATCCTTCGTGCTGGTCTGGGCATGATGGATGGTGTTTTAGAGCACATTCCAAGCGCACGTATCAGCGTAGTCGGAATTTACCGTGATGAAGAAACGCTGGAACCGGTTCCTTATTTCCACAAGCTTGCGAGCAATATCAACGAGCGTATGGCGCTGGTGGTTGACCCAATGCTGGCAACCGGTGGTTCTATGATCGCAACCATCGATCTACTGAAAGAGCACGGTTGTGACAACATCAAAGTGCTTGTTCTGGTAGCGGCACCGGAAGGTATTGAAGCGCTGGAAAAAGCACACCCGGATGTAGAGCTTTACACTGCAGCAATCGACCAGAAACTGAATGACAAAGGCTACATCGTGCCTGGTCTGGGCGATGCAGGTGATAAGATCTTCGGTACTAAGTAAATAGCACGAAATCGAGATATGAAAGAGGCTTCCGTTTGGAAGCCTCTTTTCGTTTGGTGTGGAGAATTAATCTTCCATCTGCGCGTTGTCGACAACGTGGGTTTCGCCCATGTCATGCGGCAGGATGAGGTTCAGCAAAATCGCAACAATGCCGCAAAGGCTAATACCCTGCAGGCTGAATTCGCCAATACCAAAGGCCATACCGCCGATACCGAAGACCAGTGTCACTGCAACAATAGCCAGGTTACGCGCTTTGTGTAGGTCGACCTGATTTTTGATCAGGGTGTTCAGACCGACGGTTGCGATAGAGCCAAACAGCAAAATCATGATGCCACCCATCACAGGAACGGGAATGGTCTGTAGAATCGCGCCCAACTTGCCAACGAAGGCCAGCACAATCGCAGTGATAGCGCCCCAAGTCATGATGGCTGGGTTGAAAGCGCGGGTGAGCATCACGGCGCCTGTGACTTCACTGTAAGTGGTGTTCGGTGGTGCACCAAACATCGAAGCGGCCATGGTGGCAACACCATCGCCCGCCATGGTGCGATGAAGTCCCGGCTTTTTCAGGTAGTCTTTGTTGGTCACATTTGAAATCGCCAGCATGTCGCCAACATGCTCAACGGCAGGTGCAATCGCTACCGGAATCATGAACAGAATCGCGTTGATGTTGAATTCCGGTGCAGTGAAGTTTGGCATCGCCAGCCACGCTGCATTTTGGACTGGAGAAAAATCAACCACGCCAAAGAAAAGCGCAACCACATAGCCTGACACAATACCTGCGAGAATCGGCACCAGCTTAAAGAAGCCTTTGGCGAACACCGACACAGCGATAGTCGTGATGAGCGAAACCGCTGAAATCCAAAGTGCTACTGAGCCATCAACTAGCTGAATGGCACCGTCGCCGGATTTACCTACCGCCATGTTGACGGCTGCAGGTGCCAGACCCAAACCAATCACCATGATCACCGGGCCAACCACCACTGGTGGAAGTAGCTTGTGGATGAAACCAACACCACGCACTTTGATAAACCCGCCCATGCACACGTACACCAAGCCTGCTGCCATTAGGCCACCCATGGTTGCTGGAATACCCCAGGTCTGAACACCGAACAAGATGGGTGCAATAAAGGCAAAAGAGGAAGCGAGGAAAATGGGGACAGAACGTTTGGTGATGATTTGGAAGAGAAGGGTACCAATACCGGCACCGAAAAGAGCGACGTTAGGGTCAAGTCCCGTAAGGAGTGGAACCAGCACCAACGCGCCAAAGGCAACAAATAGCATTTGTGCCCCTTGTAACACTTGCATCATGACGCACCTTCCTGAAGTTTAAAAAAATCGCGGGATACTATCATGATTTATAGGGGCAATTAAGTGAGCTATTGCATACTGTCAGTATACTTCACACTGATAGACAAACTTTCTGTCGGAAAAATTGTCAATGAAATAGCAGGAAGCTTGAGTATTGAAGGGTACGCAACTGGTATAACGCTCAATTTCGGTGTTTAGCCATTGCTGACAGTAGGGCTTCACTTTATGATCAACGTTTAAAAATCGAGTTATCTGGCAAATATATGTTACGAACCTTCATTTTCGTTTTGGCACTCGTACTGGGGCAAACCAGTGCAATGGCCGCTTCACTGTTCAGTGCTGAAGTGGTGTTGGATGACAGCGATGCAGCAACGGAGCAGGCTGCGAAAGAGACGGCATTTGTTGATGTATTGATCCGCGCGTCTGGCCAGTCTGAAGTGGGTAACAATCCGGTTATTCAAAAAGCACTCCCAACGGTGAACCAATACATTACCCAGCTCGGCTATGGCGATGTCGAAGGTCAACGTTCTTTGGTGCTTGGTTTTGATGACCGGAAGATCCGCACACTGTTAACGCAAGCGCAAGCGACTTACTGGGGCACTCCGCGTCCGGAAGTCCTGTTCTGGCTGGTGGAAGATAATGCTTCTCAGCGCAATGTAGTGTGGGAACAATCTGCATCTCCACTCATCAATGAGCTGAAAGCGGAAGGCGAACGCCGCGGTTTACCTGTTTTGATGCCTGTAGGTGACTTTGACGATGTGGTTGCTGTGTCTATTCCTGATCTTTGGGGGGGATTCGCAGGACCTATCGCTCAGGCAAGTGCGAGATACAACCCGGCAGGTGTTGCCGTTGTCAAAGTGCACAATAACCGCATTAGCTGGCAACTTTTCCCAAATGCAGCAAGTATCGGTCAGGATGCACCTGTTGAAGGTCGCGCTTCCGGTTCGCCAGATCAAGCATTCGCCACCATGATTGATGAGATGGCTGATTTTTATGCAGGTCGCCTTGCTGTGAATCTTGGTGTTGCTGACAGCGGTGCGAAAGCGTTGGAAGTGTCAGGGCTTGATGATGCAGAAGATTTCTTTGTTATCGAACGTACATTGAAAGGCTTAAACTCAGTGGCTTCGTTGCGATTGGAGTCGATTGTTGATGGTACAGCGACTTTCCGTATCAGCCTGCTAGCGTCTGAAGATATCTTTCACAATGAGATGATGGTAGACCGTCGTCTGCGCCGTGTGGAAGTACTGTCTCAACCTCTGGTGGAAGAAGCTCCTGTTGTGACTGAAAGTGTTGATGGTGTGATTGTGCCTGTTGAGCCAACACCCGTTGCAGAGTCCGTAGAGGCTGCGATTCAGTATGAGTGGATTGGCTAAGCAACAGCTAAGTTTCATACGCTGGAGTCAAAAAAAGCAGGTTGAGAAACCTGCTTTTTTTATCACTTGCGATTTGAGGCTTACTGCTCGAAACGCGCTTTTTCTTCTTTCTCGACTTGGGAAAGTTTCTTCAGTCCCAGCCCTTCTTCCTGTCCTTTGCGCTTGGCGTAATACACGTTGCAGACAAAAGAAAACGAAGTCAGCACCAGTTCTATAGCAGCCAGCCAGCGTTCACCTACATCGACCCACAGAATGGTCAGCGCATGCAGGAAGTAAAACATCAAAATGAAGTTCGCCCAGGCGTGGGTGTACGCTTTGCCTTTCATAATGCCAATTAGTGGCAAGAGCAGTGGGAGTATCCAAGCGATAGCTACGCCGATTGGGTCCACATGTGGGTGCGGTGAAATCACACCATGCCACAAAGCGACCCAACCAATCAGTGCCAAATATGCGCCGAGAGCCAGAGGCCTCAGTGTTGAACTGGAAGAAAACAACGGGATAACTCCTTTTATCAATCTTTGAGGCGCGCGGCTATCTCAGCCAGGCGTTTACCGCCTGCAATGGCGAGGTTTTTCTCTTCAGCATCAGGCTGGCGCCGACCTTCGCCCGTGATGTGTGAAGGGCCGTAGGGGGAACCGCCGCCTTGTGTTGTGTGCAGGGCGGGCTCTGAGTGAGGCAGTCCGACAATCACCATACCGTGGTGAAGCAGTGGCAGCATCATAGTGTTCAGTGTGGTTTCCTGACCGCCATGCAGCATTGAACCTGAGGTAAACACCATGGCTGGCTTTCCGATCAGGGTGCCCGCGAGCCACTCTTTGGCTGTGCTGTCGATAAAGTGTTTGAGCGGTGCGGCCATGTTGCCAAAGCGAACAGGGCTTCCGAGCGCCAAACCATGACAAGCTTTCAAATCCTCTATCGACACGTACGGATCTTCCGGGATCTCAGCAGATGATGTTTCGCCAACGGAGGCAATGTCGGGGACGGTGCGTAATCTTGCCACCGCGCCTGACGCTTCGATGCCACGGGCAATCAGGCGGGCAACGCTTCTTGTCCCGCCATGTCGGCTGTAATAGAGAACCAGAACCTCAGTCATTACAGAATGGTCAATACATTTTCTGGTGGTCGACCCATCGCTGCTTTACCATTTGCGACGACAATTGGGCGTTCAATCAGTTTTGGATTTTCAACCATAGCTTGAATCAGTTGCTCGTCTGTCGCGTCAGCCAGTTGTAGCTCTTTGTAGATCGCTTCTTTGGTGCGCATCATTTGGCGTGGGGAGTCGAAGCCCAGTTGCTCTAGCAGGGTTTTGAGTGTGTCTGCAGATGGCGGCGTTTCCAGATAAGCCACAACGTCTGGTTGAATGCCTTTTTCTTCCAGCAGCGCCAGAGTTTGGCGGCTCTTGGAGCAACGGGAATTGTGGTAAATAGTGACTGACATGACTGTTCCTTTCTCGTTTTATTTTGTTGTTCGGGCGATGACTTAGCGTTGCAACTCAGCGAAGCGCGCTTCCTGCACCCTGAGCTGATCTATACGTGCATCGTAGCGAGCCTGATCAAGGCTGCCAAGCTCCACAAGCTGACTAGCTTGTGTGTAATTGTTAATGGCTTTGTGCCAACGTCCCTGAAGGGCATAAAGCTCTGCCTGGGCTGCAAGGGCCCCATGGCGGATACCATCGCTGTCGTAAGCTTCCTGAAGCAACGACCAACCGTTGGTATTGGTTGGGAAACGGTGTGTCACTTTCACTAAACCTTTAATCGCCTCTTCATAACGCCCTGCTTTTACCAACACGTAATCATGGTTCAAAAGCAATACGGCATTGTTTGGTTGGGTAGCGAGCGCTTTTTCAAGACGTTTCAGGGCTGCATCATAGTGTTTCTGTGCGACATCTAAATCTGTCATCGCATCCAAATAGAAGCGGTTATTTGGCTGCGCCTTGTACAGTGGTGCTAAAAGCTTTCCAGCTTTATCAAACTGCCTGCTGTCGATATATACCAGTGCTTTACCGTAGTTAAGCGATTGAGCGCGGGCAGGGGAGGCTTTTTTAAGTTGGCGATCGAACCAGTCGATGGCGGCAGCACTGTCGATACCGGCAAAACGCGCGATCACACGGGCACGGGCAAGATGGTATTCCGGCGACAACGGAACAGTACGTTGCGGATATTGCTGTGCACGGGAGCGAGAGTCGGTGATACGCGAGTCTGGCAACGGGTGAGTCAACAAGAACTGTGGCGGTTTCGAAGCAAAGCGGTATTGGTCAGCCATGCGGGTGAAGAACACAGGCATGGCGTTTACATCAAACCCTGAACGGGAAAGGGTCTCCAGACCGATACGGTCGGCTTCTTTCTCGTTGCTTCGGGTGTAGTTGATTTGGCTCTGAATAGAAGCTGCTGTGGTGGCTTGAGCCGCAGCAATGCCCGCTTGGGGCGCTGCAATCGCCAGCATCAATGAACCAACCAGTGCCGCCATGGTTAGCGGTGTTTGTCTTGCTTGCTCTTCCATGGCACGGGCCAGATGGCGCTGTGTTAAGTGTGCGATTTCGTGCGCGACCACAGAGGCGAGTTCACTTTCGCTCTGCGCATGGAGAAACAGACCTGTGTGTAAGGCAACGTGACCACCAAAAAAGGCGAAAGCATTAATGTCACGATTCCGTATCAGAAAAAACTCAAAAGGTGTTTTAACATCATTAGCATTGGCAACCAGAGATGCCCCCAAAGCGGAAATGTATTCCGATAAAACCGGGTCATTCACGATAGGCTGGCTGCCACGAAGCATACGCATGTAAGCGTCGCCGTATTCGATTTCTTTCTGAACAGTCAAAGTGCCCGCAGCGGCAGTGCCGATTTCGGGGAGATCGTTATACGACGTCGCCATCACAGGTGATGTGAGGGCAAGTGATGCAATAAGAAGGCTCGTTGTGGCTTTTTTGAAAAGCTGCATGACTGACGTTGGTGCCTCCAGCACGCGAAATCTTTGGGGTGTTGATATAGATAGACAACGAGGCTGGCGAGAGGTTCTGGCTTTCGCGGCGAGGTTGTCAGAATACCCAAACTACTTATCCGCGTTGTTTGAGTATACAATGCCGACGATAATAGCGGTCAGCGAGAAAGAATGGAAATTCAATCCCTTGATTTGCGTGAGCAGCGTTGCCCTATGGCGCTGCTTTTGGCGAAAAGAGCCTGTGCATCACTGAAGCAAGGACAGCAAATAGCGCTATACATTACGGACAGTGGCGCCTTGAAGGATATTCCCCGCTACTTGGAGAAGAGTGGTTTTGAATTTGAGTGCCAGCCTGTTCAAGGAGCGACGGAGATTAACGTCACCAAACTATAAACAGGAAACTACATGCTAGAAATGCTTAACCGTTGGTATCAACGACGGTTCTCAGATCCGCACGCCGTAAGCTTGATTGCATTGCTCATCATGGGCTTTGTGGTCATCTACTTTTTGGGCAACCTGATTGCCCCACTTCTCGTCGCTATCGTATTGGCCTACTTGCTGGAATGGCCTGTCGCCAAAATGGTAGGACTGGGCTTGAACCGGACGCTATCGGTGATACTGGTTCTCTTGCTTTTTGTGGGTTTTATGATCCTCGCTTTTTTTGGGTTGATGCCAACGATCTGGAACCAGATCATCAACCTCATCGCTGACATTCCGAAAATGTTCAACGACTTCCAAAGTTACCTGTCTCACTTGCCCGATGAATATCCAGAGCTTATTCAGCCACATATGGTGAATGCATTTATCGATACACTGCAAAGCCGTGTGCTGGGTATGGGAGAAACTGTGGTGAAAAGTTCACTGTCGTCGCTAGTGAGTTTGGCCGCATTGGCGGTTTACCTGATTCTGGTACCACTCTTGGTATTCTTCCTCCTGAAAGACAAAGAAGAGATGATGCGTTCGTTCACTTCCTTGTTGCCGCGCAATCGTAAGTTGACCAACAAAGTTGGGATGGAGATGAACGAGCAAATCTCAAATTATATCCGTGGCAAGGTGACGGAAATCATCATTGTGGGTGTCACCAGCTACATTACCTTCGCTGTTTTAGATCTTCGTTATGCAGCGCTTTTGAGTGTGGCTACCGGCTTGTCGGTACTGATCCCCTATATCGGGGCGGCAGCGGTTACCCTGCCAATCTTTATGGTCGCACTGTTCCAATGGGGCATCAGCCCTGAGCTGGGTTACCTGATGCTTGCATACGGTATTATTCAGGCGCTTGACGGTAATGTGTTGGTGCCAGTTCTTTTCTCCGAAGCCGTGAATCTCCACCCTGTAGCAATCATCGTGGCGGTACTGGTATTTGGAGGGCTCTGGGGTTTCTGGGGGGTTTTCTTCGCTATCCCACTGGCAACCCTGGTGAAAGCGGTATGGAATGCGCTGCCTTCTAACGAACCGGAAGAAGCAATAGCAGAAACTAACAACTAAAATGATCTTCACCGTGATAAAGTGAGTACACAAAAGTAGGGACCTGAATTTGGGTCTCTCTTTATTTTTGCCAGTGCTCAAGGACTGGCTGCGATTAGATTGAACAAAAAGACCAAATTGTGTGTTGAGGGTAGTGTGTTGACGTCAAACAAACCGTTTACTGTTGGCATTGTGGGTGGTGGTGTTGCCGGTTCGACTGCAGCGTTGAAGCTGTCGGGTTTAGGCATCAATACCGTGCTGTTTGAAGCAGGGGAAAGCCTCGTCAGTGGGCCACCGATTTGTCACCTGCACGCAGGGGGAAACCTGTACCGCGAGATTTCTGAACAGCAGTGTGTGACACTTTTGGAGCAATCTATTGCCACCGTTCGAGCTTACCCGCACTCTGTTAACCGGCGTCCAACAGTTATTGCCATCCCGACCTCAGATCCGGGCGAACCTGAAGCGATTTTGAATCGTCTTGATGTACTTACTGCGCATTACAAAACGTTGGTTGAGCAAGACCAGAATAATGCCGTATTGGGCCCCCCTGAGGATTACTACACGCTATTTTCCCGTGAAGACATGGTGGCATTGTCAGATCTTCCGCTACCCGAGTCACCTCAAACCCCACAAGAGTGGATGATTCCTGTTGCGCACCACATGCCGCATGACAACTTCAAATATCCGATTGTTGTTGTGCAGGAATACGGCCTAAGCGTTTTCCGTTTGGCTGCCACTGCTGCTTTGGGGCTTGAAAACTCACCACATTGTGAGATGAAACTTGGTCATAAAGTGATTGATTTGGTTAAAGAGCATGAAGGCTGGACTATCTACGCACAAGACGTAGACGGCGAAGTGGTATCGCAACGTGTCGATTACCTCATCAATGCTGCCGGCTTCCGAACAGGCAAGCTGGACGATATGGTCTCCTCGCCGAGAAAGCGTTGGGTCGAGTACAAAGCCGCCTACGTCGCCCACTGGCCATCAAAACCTGGGCAGTGGCCGGAAGTGATTATTCACGGAGAGCGTGGTACACCGCAAGGCATGGCGCAACTCACGCCATATCCTCAAGGATTCATCCAGCTTCATGGTATGACGCAAGAGATCACCTTGTTTGAAGGTGGTTTGGTGAAAAGTGATGCAGGAACCGCTTATCCGCCTCTGCCTGAAAGCATGGTGGTGAAAGCTGATGGTGGCTGGGAATGGTCTGAAATTCGTGAGCGTACTTCCCGTGCCATTTTCCATTTCGCCAATTGGCTGCCTGCATTCGAGCAAGCCGAAGTGGGTGGAAAGCCGCTTTGTGGCGCTCAGCAAATTCCGGGAGACGACCCGAGTTTGCGTGCGGCTGACGCCTCCTTTGAAGGTGAGCGCTACGCACGTGTCGAGTTGGTTAAAGCCTCATCCGCACTGCAAGCAGCTGACCGCATCCTTGAGCAGTTAGAAGCGCTTCACGGTGTGAAATTGCCTGCTGGGTGGAATATTCCAACACTGTCGCTGACCGAGTCATTGACCGAAGCGCAGGTAGTAAAGAAAGCGAAAACGTTGACGGCGCTGAGAGGCTACCCGGAAGCATTGGCCATTCCGTTTCCAGAAAAATAGCGACCATAGTTGCGTTAGTCGCAGAAACAATAAAGGCCGTCATTGACGGCCTTTTTCGTTCCTGTAGGGCTTACTCGCCTTTCAGGTAGTTTATCACTACGTCATGGTGGTCTTTGGTTTTGAACTTGTTGAACACATGTTCGATAACACCGTTCTCATCGACCAAGAAGCTCAGACGGTGAATGCCGTCATACTCTTTGCCCATGAACTTTTTCAGGCCCCAAACGCCGAAAGCGTCGGCAACAGCGTGGTCTTCATCACTCAGCAAGGTGAAGTTCAGCTCTTTCTTTTCTTCAAAGCCCTTCAGCTTTTTCACTGGATCTGGGCTTAGGCCGAGAACGACGGTGTTCAGTGCATCCAGTTCTGCTTTACTGTCTCGCAGTGAGCAGGCTTGAGTTGTGCAACCCGGTGTCATTGCCTTCGGGTAGAAGTAAACCAACACCTTGTTTTTGCCTTTGAACTGACTCAAAGAGACAGTGTTTCCGTTTTGGTCTTGCAGCGAGAATTCTGGTGCTGCTGCACCGGCTTCGAGCGTTTGCATGTTTCTTCCTTCTTAATTTTCATGTCGCAACGAGTGAGCATGCGTCTCGTTAGAATACGTACGTAAATCATTGTCGCGAGTGGCAATACGTCCAAGCGCACAATATCGTTCATTTTCTCGGTGATCAACCGCGCAAACACAGGGTATAAGGCACCTCTGCGTGCTTGTTTTTGCCTGTCGCCAAAAGTACCATGGGTCAAAACGCGTTTTTGGAGATGGAAATGTTTTCAGGAAGTATCGTGGCACTTGTCACGCCTATGGATAGCTCTGGTGAAGTTGATTACGCCAGTTTGAAAAATCTCGTTGATTTTCATGTTGATGCAGGCACTGACGCCATCGTCTCTGTCGGGACGACAGGTGAATCTGCCACTGTCACCGTAGAAGAGCATATCAAGATTGTTCTGAAGACACTCGAATTCGCCGATGGACGCATTCCCGTCATCGCAGGTACTGGTGCAAATGCAACCCACGAAGCGATTACCTTCAGCAAAATGTTTGCGGGTTCTGGTATCGCAGGCTGCCTGAGCGTAGTGCCTTACTACAACAAACCTTCTCAGGAAGGTCTGTATCAGCATTTTAAAGCTATCTCTGAGTCGAGCGAACTTCCACAGATTCTGTACAACGTACCAGGTCGCACTGTCGCTGACATGTTGCCTGAGACTGTCGCACGTCTTTCTGAGTTTGAAAACATTATTGGCATCAAAGATGCGACGGGTGATTTGGACCGTGTTCGTATTCACCGTGAACTTTGTGGCGAAGATTTTATCTTACTGAGTGGTGATGATCTCACTGGCCTGGATTTTGTTGCCGCTGGCGGCCATGGCGTGATTTCAGTGACCAACAACATTGCTGCTGCGCAAATGGCAAAAATGATCAAACTGGCGCTGGCAGGAGAAATGGACGAAGCCCGTTCAATCAATGAGAAGATAATGCCTCTGCACACTGATCTTTTCGTCGAAGCGAACCCAATTCCAGTGAAGTGGGCATTGCATGAAATGGGCTTGATTGCGGACGGAACACTGCGTCTGCCGCTGACCACTTTGGATGCAAAACTGCAGCCTAAAGTGAAGCAGGCTCTTGTAGATGCAGGCGTGCTGTAACGCTTCTTTGGAGTTTTAATGAAACCTGTTTTTAAGTTCGGCTTGAGTGCTGTGATGGTCGCCATGCTGGCGGCCTGCTCAAGCGCTGATTCGCGCCGTCAGGCGTCGGATGATTTTAAATACCTTGAAACACCACCGCTGTCAGATTGGAAAAACCTTCCCGATCAGCAGCCTGAGTTTTCCGGTGCCTACCGCATTCCAGCTAATGATTTCCAAGGCCCGGTAGGTCGTGATATTGATATCCGTCCCCCTCAGCAAATTCTCGAATTGATCCCAGGTGCGCGCTATGAGCGTAACCGACAAGGCGTCACCGTGTGGATGCCTCGTGAAGATCAAGCTCAGCGTCTTTGGTCAACCATCGAAGATATGGTCGCTAATTCCCAGATCCCGGTTCGTACCTCCTCGCCGGATGGCATTGAGACTGACTGGTTAGTTTGGACCATTGATGAAGACGAAGAAGTTATCGAAAGCCGTTACGTAGTGACGCCGGCTCAAGAACGTGGTCGCCAAGGCTTCCACATCGAAATGGTGGAATGGAAACGCAACGGCTCGCCAGATAACCTGACTCAGGCATCACGTGACCGTTACAACGCGCAGATGACCAACATGATCACTGCCCGTTACGATGCCGACCTGCGTGAAGAAGCACGCCTTCGAGCATTGGAGTTGGTGAAGAACATTCCAATCAGTCTGGGTAAAGACCGCGGTGGTTCACCGGTGATTATTGCCCGTGCACCTTACGAAGTGTTCTGGGAGCGTCTCCCGAACATGCTGAGTGAGCTTGGCTTCACGATAGAAGACCGAAACCGTTCACAAGGTACGCTGAGTGTTGAATACAAGTCTCCGGACGACGAGTTCTGGGAAGAAATTGGTGTGTTGCCACTACAACTTAGCAAGAAGAACTACAACATCCTGTTGGGTGATTTGGGTAACCGTACGTCAATTAACGTGACGGACAGTTCTGGCAAGCCTGTAAGTGAAGATGTGTTGGCAGGTATGGCGCCGGCATTCACTGCGGCTGTAGAGCGTTTGAATAACCAATAAGCCTGTACAGAACGAGAAAGAGGACGCCTTGGCGTCCTCTTTTTTTGTCTATCGCTTTGTTAGGAATCAGTCGATCAAACCGTATTCTTCCTTCAGGATATCAATGATTTCCTGTTTTGGGTTGTCACTCAGATGAATCGGTGCGCCAGTGATTTTTTCTGCAATGCCGATGTAGGTGCGTGAGATGTCCATCAGTGCATCTACTGGAAGATCGTTATCGCGTGCTAAAGCCTCACGCTCTGGCATACGTTCTTTGTTGAGCAGAATGTCTGGATCTGGGAAGTAGTTCAGGAGGAACTGGCGGAAGCCTTCTTTGGAGTTTTCCACGATATTGCCAGCCTCGTATTCCTTGGTATCCCAAATACGTGAAGAATCTGGGGTACCCACTTCATCCATGTAGATGAGCTTTTCTTTACCTGCCGCATCAGTGACATAACCAAACTCAAACTTGGTGTCGACAAAGGTTTGGTCAATTGCTTTCAGTGCATTGCTGATCACACTGAAACCTTCTTTAAGCAAGGTTTCGTATCGCGCAATGTCATCGGCAGATGAGAAGTTAAATGCAGCGAAGCTGTCTTCGATGTTCTTGCGGGTGATGTTGACGTCATCCGCTTCAGGCACACCTGGAATGCCGCGCAGAATACCTTTGGTCGATGGTGTGATCAGAAGCTCTGGCAAGGCTTTGTCTTTTTCTAGTCCTTCAGGCAATTCAATGCCGCAGAATTCACGCTCGCCTTTTGCGTAGGCACGCCACATGGAACCTGTGATGTATTTGCGGCAAATGGCCTCAATCATGACGGGTTTGGCTTTTTGTACAATCCAGACGAATGGGTGGGGAATATCAAGAATATGGCTGTCAGCCAGGCCATTTTCCTGGAACAGGCGAAACCAGTGGTTGGAAATGGCATTCAGTGCAGCACCTTTGCCCGGTACGCCTTTCAGGCCGCCTTCGGCATGCCAGATACAATCGAACGCGGAGATACGGTCACTGATCACCATAATGGCCAGTGGCGCATCAGGGGCAACGTCATAGCCTTTTTCCTGAATAAGACGTTTGCTGTCTTCTTCTGTCAGCCAGTAGACAGAGCGGACTTTACCGCTGTGAACAGGTTGGTGGGTACGAATGGGAAGATCGTCGTTAACGGCGAGAACTTGATCCGCAAGGCTCATTGAGACATTCCTATCTAAAAGTGGCCGGACGAGGCTTCGTCACTGGCAAGACAACATTCTATGCGGTGAGAGCGGCGATTTCCTGACTCTCACCCTCCAAACGCCTTGCATGATACCAGAACTGAACAGGGGCTGTTACCGAAAACGCAAACGTTTGCGCAAAAAGTTTCAGGCAGAAAAAAGGCGACCCTGTGGTCGCCGCTATCGATCACCAGAAAGACGATTTGTCGTCGTCATCCTCATCATCGTATGGTTTGCGCTCTTTCTTTTGTTCGTTGCTTCGGTCTTCATCTTTTGGCTTAGGCTTTTGCTTCATACCGAATTTGGCATTGGCCGTGTATTTCAGTGCCATGATGTTGCTGACCACAACGGCGACCACAATAAAGATGATCACATAAGGGTTGGTGAGTATATCCATGTTCAGACCTCACAAACGTTAGAGACGTACTGAGAATATATCCAATCCAGCTGGTTTAGGACAGTTTCCCGCCCAGCGATGTTAGAAGATGCGATCGCGGTGCGGAGTGTGTCAGGCGTGAGTATATCCAGCGCCCCTTTCGTGGTTGGGATGTGGCTGATATGCCAGGGCTCAAATGCCACACCGCCTTTATCTTCACGATAAGGCAGGTAAAAGCCGTGCGTTTTCATGTTGACCAAAAGCCAATCAAAGAAAGGCTTTTGGTGTCCGGTAAGGTATTCCCAAGGTTCAAGTTGGATGGAAATATCTTCAGGCAAGAGGTTTCTGGCATAGATGTCGATATCGGTGCCCCAGTGATGGCGGCTTGCTCCCGGCAAGGCTGACCAGCGCAAAATAGCCCGGACTTTGTCGTCATCACTGAGCTGGCTGGCATCCAAAGGGGTTCCGTCGCCATCAAGCATGGGGCGTAGGCCATTGAACTTGTTGTCCCATATCATCTGCTGACGGCTGAAATCACGAAAGCTGCTGGCAATAGTGAGTTCAAAGCCCGCTTTTTCTGCCGAACTTTGCAGGGCCAAGAAATCCGCTTGAACCTCTTTATGCAGCATCAGACCCTCTGCGAGAGTACACAGATGGTCTTGTGATTGTCCTGTCAGTGATGAAAGGGTCCAACTCATTTTGCCAGCACTTTCTCCAGCACCTTCTGGTACATGTCAGTCAGTTTCTCGAGATCATCAATCTTTACACACTCATTCACTTTGTGGATGGTGGCGTTGACTGGACCCAGTTCAATCACCTGACCGCCCATTTGCGCGATAAAGCGACCGTCCGAAGTACCGCCCGTAGTAAGAAGTTGAGGCTTCTCGCTGTTCACTTCGTCCACGGCTTCAACGACAGCATCAAGTAAAGAACCGGCATCTGTCAGGAACGGCAAGCCGTTGTAGGTCCATTTGATATCGTAGTCCAGACCATGCGCGTCGAAGATGGCGTGAGTGCGGGTTTCGATGTCCTGCGCGGTCAATTCGGTGCTGTAGCGCAAGTTGAACTGGACGTGGAACTCACCTGGAACAACATTACTTGCACCTGTTCCTGCCGCGACGTTTGGAATTTGCAGGCTGGTTGGCGGGAAGTAGGCGTTACCTTCATCCCACTGAACGCTGGTCAGTTCTGCCAATGCAGGCAGAGCAAGATGAACCGGGTTTTTCGCAAGGTGTGGGTAGGCAACGTGGCCCTGAATACCTTTGAAGGTGACATCACCAGTCAGTGAGCCGCGACGACCGTTCTTCACCACATCACCCACCGCGTCGGTGCTGCTTGGTTCACCCACAATGCACATGTCGATGATTTCATCACGTGCCATCAGGGTATCGACAACACGGGTCGTTCCGTTGATAAATGGGCCTTCTTCATCTGAGGTGATAAGAAATGCCAGTGAACCGTTATGATCTGGGTTTTCTGCGATAAAGCGTTCAGTTGCTACGACCATCGCAGCCAGTGAGCCTTTCATGTCTGCCGCGCCACGGCCATGCAGGTAACCGTCTACGATCGTCGGTTCAAAAGGAGGCGTTTTCCACTGCTCTAAAGGGCCTGCTGGTACCACATCGGTATGACCAGCAAAGGCAAACAGCGGGCCTTCGGTACCGCGACGAGCCCAAAGGTTGGTGGTGTCTTCAAACACCATACGTTCAATTTTGAATCCCAGCGCTTCGAGGCGCTCGATCATTAGTTCCTGACATCCTTCATCTTCTGGAGTCACGGATGGACGGCCTATTAATTCCTTGGCCAGAGACAATACCGCACTGTCTGTCATGGGGTTGTGTGTCCTTGTTCTTAAATCGGTGTTATTTGCTAAAAATGGTTTCGTACTCTGCAGCTTTGAAGCCGAGGTGATACGTGTCGTTGTGAATCAAAAGAGGGCGCTTAATCATGGCAGGGTGAACCAGCATCAAAGAAACGGCGTTGGATTCATCCAGGTTGTTCTTTTGTTCTTCGGAAAGTCCTCGGAAAGTGGTACCGCGCTTGTTGACCAGTGCTTCCCAGCCCAGCTTTTCCACAAATTGCTTTAACATTTCCTGATCGATACCGTCTTTACGGTAATCATGAAACGTGTACGGTTTGCCTTCCGCATCAAGCCATTTCAGCGCTTTCTTGATGGTGTCGCAATTCTTAATCCCGTAAACCATTGTGGTCATTCACTGTTTCCTCATAGTGCTACGTTGAGGGTGCTAGATTGACATTGCGAAGTGTTGAAAGCAAGGCGTGAGGCGACTTCCCCTTTCATTGAATTAACTTCTATTCGAATAGCTTCATAAATCAATTTCATTCAAAACTTCTATATTAGCGATTTCTGATGTAAATTGATTAGAGAGAGCTAATTTATTGAGTGTCAGCTAGCCATGGGTAAAGAACTACAACAACAAGCCACAGATGCTGCAAAAGTACTGAGAATTCTCGCGCACCCAGAACGGTTAATCGTGCTCTGTCAGTTGCGGGAAGGGGAGAAAAATGTCTCTCGCCTTCTTGAGAACAGTGCCTTGAGCCAGTCTGCTTTCTCTCAACATCTCACCGTACTGCGACAAGCGGGATTAGTCGAGACACGCAAGGAGTCGCAGTCAGTGTTTTACCGCATTGCAGATGGCAAAGTGGAAAACCTGATCAATGCAATTCAAGGCGCATGGTGTGGCGAGTGCTAACGATCAAACGACATGCTGATGAATAGGCGTTCAATTTGATCAAGCGCAATACCTCCTTTGCAATTCATTGAATAATGGAAAGCAGTCATATTAGGAGGTCTCAATGGAACTGAATCCGGTTTTTGCAAGAAGACTGTATCTCGCTTTTTTGGTTGAAGAAATGGAACGTCCGAACGTTCCGCGTTTAATTGAAGCCACGGGCTGGCCACGTCGCACGATTCAGGACGTGATCAAATCACTGGCAGGTCTTGGTATTGAATTGTCATTCATTCAGGATGGACGCCGCCATAATGACGGATATTACCGCCTGACTGACTGGGGCCCGTTCAAACGTGAGTGGGTTGAAGACCGTAAACAGGACATCATGGGAACGCTTACGGTATAAAACAAAAAACGCAGCTAATGAGTCTGCGTTTTTTGTTTTCAGGCTTCGGCGTGAGTAGGCCTTAGCGACTTCTGAACGTATTTAGGCAGTTTATCTACCACCAGATGCCAGGAACGGGAAATGATATTCTCTATTTCCGCCGTTGGCAGAGGGCAGTTTTTGCCAAATTCTATCCACCCAGCCCTAGCTAGGTGCGGTGCCGGACGGCAATCCGGGATCTCCGCCATCATAACGAACAAATCTTCCGGCACTTTACAGGCCATCTTCTCTCCATCGTAGAAAATGCAAACCATCTTGGTCTGGTGCACGCTGTATACATCAACGCCGCCCCACTTTACATCATGACGGATACCCACCAGTGATGCGCAGTGCGCTTTGAGTGCCGGGATGTCCATTTACTTGATGAGTCCTTTTTCCTGAAGCGCTGTTCTTAATGCTTCAACGCGTTTTCGGTTTACGCCAAAGTCTGAGTATCCAACGCGCGATTCAGAACGGACAATCAGCTGGTCGCCATCGATACGAAGTTCCAGGTCATCGACAAAGCGCATGATTTTACTGACACTCTCAACACGCACATAGCCAGGCTCCTGATCGCCAATACGAGTGCCTGGCATGCTGAGCGCGACTTCCAGAATAGGTGCTATCGAAACACTTTCTGCCAACTCGAATGGCGCAACGTTGAAATCTTCACGTGGGTCCTGTGTTGAGACACAGTTTGGTTTGTCGCCACATGGGGTAAGAGATTTATCGGTCACTGCGTCTTCTCCTTGTGCGCATCCGAGTGTGACTATCATTGCTACGCCGGCAGCGGCGAATGAGAGCGTCTTTTTCATTGTATATTCCCTGTTATTGGTTGCTCAGTATATAGGCTGCAAACCCCACCCAACTCACTATCAGGAGTCCCCAAGGCAAAAGATTGCGAGACGTAGACACTGGTTCAACGGTTTCTGTCACATCGTTTATGGATACGGTATCGACGTGTTTTTGCTTGAGTTGCTTTTTCCGTTCTTTATCGCGATCCCGAGCTTTGGCTTTTTGCTGTTTCTTGTATAGCGCAATCCCTTTCTCAATGCCTTGAGCAATCAGTTTTGTCTGCTCTTTGGTTTGCCCAGGCTTTTGGGTTGCCTTGGCAATTTTCATCGCTTCTTGTTGGGTCTCCGGTGAGGGTGTCGCATTACTCATTATTTATTCATCTTTAACCGTATTACGTTGTAAGCGATTATACCGATGATAAGGGACTGCCACGAAACCAAATTCTGAGAATCGTGTCAGACCTCTAATGACAATAAAAGGGAGAAAGGACAAATGATCTTAACCACAACCCCGACTATCCAAGGACGCGAAATCACGCATTACCACGGTGTCGTCGTAGGAGAAGCTATTCTCGGTGCGAATATCTTCAAGGATATCTTTGCGAGTATTCGCGATATTGTTGGTGGGCGTTCTGCCGCTTACGAGCAAGAACTCGCTAAAGCGCGTGAAATTGCATTTGAGGAGCTCAGAGAGCGTGCACGCGCCGCAGGCGGAAACGCAGTGGTGGGTATCGACCTTGATTATGAAGTGGTCGGCCCCAATGGTGGAATGTTGATGGTGAGTGTTAGCGGAACAGCAGTCACTGTCGGATAAATGTGAGCGAGCTAAAAGCTTGGGCTGAAATATACTGCGCTACACCGCAAAATGATGAGCCCGAGCTTTGTGCTCCCCATTACTACTGACAAAGTGCCAAGGAGGGTTATGAACAATGTTTTTTTGCATGCTTCCCTTTGCTGGTGGCTGCGCATAATCCTGAAGAAACAAGATAGATGAATACGCTTTTGTACCAATCTCCTGACTATTACGACAAACACGGAAACGCGAAGCCAAACCTGATGTTCTGGCTGACAGGCCTCTTTCTGGCGCGTTCTTGGATAGTGTTTGTGATTGCAGGCGTCAGCCGGGAGCAAGGCAAAGATTTGCTCTCGCTGATTTACCCAAGCCATGATGCACTTTATGTCGGGCTGGCGTTGGGATTTCCCGCAGTGGCTTTGATGCTGATGGCTGGGAGTCTTCATCGTTTCCCAGCATTTTTTCAGCGTATTTGGCGGTTGGGTAAGTACATCCTCCTAGCGGCGTTGAGTGGTGATTTGATACTGCAAGTCAATCACCTGATGGTTCAGCGTTGGGAGTTCCACTGGAGTGGGGCGTTAATGTTACTGATAGCGATTTGGCTTGCGTTATACCTATTAAGAAGCCGCCGCATTCGGTTTTTATTTGAAGCCCCCATTACAAGAGAAGAAAAAAATGAATGAGTGGAAGAAAGGGCTTGTCCTGTTCAGCGCAATGTTAAGCCCCTTAGCCATGGCTGACTGGCAGGTTGATGTTAATTTCGAAATGGATCGTGCCGGCAAGCAACACCGCGCACAAACCTCCGTATCATTAGTGCCTGGAGAAGAAACTGTTCTGTTTGATAACGGTGAAGAGACAGGTGCACTCATTGGCAAAGCTGAGCTTTTGGAAGTGACGGCTGATGAGGTGAAAATTTCTCTTCTGGTTCAAGAACAGTGCGACGATGGCGGCTGGCGAACCATCATGTCGCCCGTTGTCAGTGCGGGACTAAATACTCCGGCTTCTGTTAATCAGAGCAACGAGCAACTGGATGAATTTGCATCTTTAAAAGTGGAAATTACGTCGGTATAAGTGCCAGAAAGCCCACTTTACAGATCTGAGACAAAGTCTCGGCGCTTCACAGGTAATATGCTAGTTTTCTTAAAACTAAAATGAAAACTAGCAGTTTTACTTGGAGGTAATACATGGCGGTTTCTCAACCGGCAATCGTTGCAGATGCAGGTCCTTTCGCACTGTACACAGTTCTGAAAGTCAATGGTTCTGCTTCAGAAGTGCTTGCTCAGTGTCGCGCACTTCACTCCCTTGTTGATGACATTAATGCCCAGCAACCTGATGCTGATCTGAAAGCAGCTGTGTCTTTTTCCCCAGCTTTCTGCGCGGAAAACGGTATTGCAACACCGACTGATTTCTCCGCTTTCCGCCCTCTGGGCGAAGGTGATGCCCATGCGCCCGCAACGGAGTGTGACATTTTCCTTCACGCTCACTCAACCCGTCATGATCTGAACTTCTTCCTGCTACGCAAGTTCTTGTCACCTATTGCTTCAGAGGTTGAAGTCGTTGATGAAACCTACGGTTATCGTTACCTCGACTCCCGAGACATGACAGGGTTTATCGATGGCACTGAAAACCCGGAAGGCGCAGAAGCGCGTCGTGATGTGGCGATTATCGCTGATGGCGAATGTGCTGGTGGCAGTGTCGTTATGATGCAGCGTTACGTGCACAAACTGGCAGCATGGGAGCCGCTGACCATCAAGCAACAAGAGAAAGTGATTGGCCGTACCAAGCCTGACTCGATTGAACTTGAAGATGTACCACCAACTTCGCACGTTGGCCGAGTAGATATCAAAGAAGACGGTAAAGGTCTGAAAATGGTTCGCCACAGCCTGCCATATGGCTCTGTGTCAGGTGATCACGGCCTGCTGTTCTTGGCTTATTGCCATACCCAACATGTTCACAAAACCATGTTGGAAAGCATGTTCGGTGAGCGCGATGGTAAGACCGACATGTTGCTTCGCTTTACCACACCGGTCACAGGCGCGTACTTCTATGCACCTTCAATGGAAGTGCTAGAAAGTATCTGACTTATCAATGCTTTGAATTTTATTGATAACATTAAAAGCACCGTTGATTGGTGCTTTTTTTATGTCAATTTGTGAGCACGGTTAAAAGGGCTTTTCCGGTTTTTTGAGCCAGATTTTGGAAATGACAATTGGCGGTCTGATGCGCCCTTATTCTACTCGACGGCCTTTCGTATCTGTGGTGTTCTCAGCCCAGTTTTTATGTTTTGAGAGTCGTTGAATGGGCGTGGCAATAAGGACGCTTTGCAGTATCAAGGAATTAGCGGTTCGCGGCATCTCGCACTATCCGGAGAAATTGCGTGACCCAATTAATACTTGATGGTGAATGGACACTGACATCATTAACTGATGACAGCATTGTCGCACCGATCAAAATCCCTGGTGATGTTCACAGCGCCTTGTTGGTCGCTGATAAAATCCCTGACCCTTATTACGGCTGCAATGAAACTGACGTTCAATGGGTCAGTGAGCATGATTGGCTCCTGACGAAATCGTTCGAGGTAGATTCACCAACGCTGGAAGCACCTCGTATTGACCTAATGCTTAGCATGGTCGATACCATGGCATCTGTGGCAGTGAATGGCGAGGTTGTATTGCTGTGCGCCAATATGTTCCGAGAATATCGTGTTGATGTGCGTCCTTACCTTCAGCAAGGTGAGAACATTCTGACTGTCACCTTGAAGCGTGCCGATATTGAAGCGAAAGCACGTGCTGAACGTTTGCCATTTCCTGTGCCTTGGGCGGTAGGTAACAATCAAATTCCTCATATGAATACCCTTCGTAAAACCCAATGCCACGCCGGCTGGGACTGGGGAGTTTGTCTGCTAGCCAGTGGTATCTATGACAGCGTGAAGTTACAGCCAATCCACAATGTGGCGCTAAAAGGAGTTCGCACCGCACAGCAATGGCAAAGTAATGGCCAATGTGATCTGACCGTTTCTATCGATGCAGAAACCGTCGGCACTGATTCTGCGGCTATTGAATGCGTGCTGACATCCCCTTGTGGTGAGTCGCAAAGCACAACCATTTCAGCGGACGCTGAGTCTTTGGCATGTGGTTTCACAATCGCTCACCCAGAGCGCTGGTGGCCAGCAGGGTACGGCAGTCAACCGCTTTACTCACTGACTGTATCGGTTGAAGGCCAACATATTACCAAACGCATTGGTCTGCGAGAGCTTCACCTGGATACCACACCAGACGAAGTAGGGTCGGCAATGACTTTTGTCGTCAATGGTAAAGCGATCATGTCCAAAGGGGCCAATTGGATTCCGTTGGATGCCATGCCGGGATTGCAAACACCAGACCGCTACCGCCAACTTTTAGAAGATGCGAAAGCGGCGAACATGAATATGATTCGTGTCTGGGGCGGCGGCATGTATGAGCGTGACTGCTTCTACGAGCTATGTGATGAGCTTGGTCTGATGGTGTGGCAAGATCTCATGTTCGCCTGCGCGCTTTATCCGTCAACGCCTGAATTCCTGAAAGACGTCGAACAGGAAGTCGCATATCAGGTTCGCCGTCTTAGCGATCACTCATCCATCGCTTTGTGGTGTGGCGACAACGAAGTTATTGGTGCGATCGGCTGGTATCCAGAGTCGCGTACCAACCGCGAAAAGTACGTGGTGAATTATGACCGTCTTAATCGGGTGCTGCAGGAAGTGGTTGAACGTGAAGATCCATATCGTCGTTTCTGGGCGAGTTCGCCTTGTAATGGTGAGTTGGACTTTGGCGATGCCTGGCATGATGACAACAAGGGTGACATGCACTTCTGGGATGTATGGCATTCAGGAAAGTCCTTTGATGCCTACCACACAGTGAAGCCGCGTTTTTGTAGTGAGTTTGGCTATCAGTCCTGGCCGTCTCTGCCGACAGTGAAAACCTTCGCATCGGAAGATGACTGGAACGTCACATCACCGACTTTTGAGCAACACCAGAAGAATGGGCGTGGCAACAGCATCATGACGGAGATGTTCACCCGTTACTTCCGCTTCCCGAAAGATTTCGCACAGATGTTATATCTGAGCCAGGTTCAGCAGGCATTGGCAATTAAAACGGCGAGTGAATACTGGCGTGCCAACAAACCACTGTGCCGAGGGATTCTTTACTGGCAACTTAATGATTGTTGGCCAGTGAGCTCGTGGTCAAGCATTGAGTACACAGGACGCTGGAAGCAACTCCACTATCATGCCAAGCGCTTCTTTGACGTTAAGGCCGCGGTATTTGTGGAAGAGCAGGATGCGTTGGCACTTCGTCTGATCAATGATGAACACCGGAATGTGGATGCTAAAGGGCAGGTGACTTGGTATGACTGGCAAGGCGAAGTGATCGACACCTGGCCGTTTGAAACTAAGTTGGGTGAAGATGACAACCAAACAGTTTGGCAATGCGACAGACAAGTGATTGATGAGCGTAAGCATCAAGGCTTCTTCCATGTAGTCATGGAATGCGATGGCAAGGAGATCACCAATACCTGGTTTGATGATGTTTATAAACGCCTACCACTACCTAAGGCTTCAGTGGATGTTGAAATCATGGAAGGGAGGGATGGCTTGCAGCTGGTATTGAAGTCAGATCTGCCAGCATTCTTTGTTCATCTTGAGTTTGAAGGCGAGGGACGCTTCAGTGACAGCAGTTTCACGCTGATGCCTTGCTCTCCGGTCACAGTAAACTTCGAAGGCTGTGCTGATGTAGAGGCAATGAAAGCAGGGCTTCGTGTTTACCAACTGTCAGAGACGTTTTAAACAACAAGGGAGGCGATTGCCTCCCTTTCACTTTTTAACAGACACAAAAAAGCGCAGCCGAAGCTGCGCTTTTTCTTGCGATTCAAGAATTACTTCTTGATGCGCAGTACTGGCGTTTCACCAACAGAAACGGCACCAGACAGCTTGTTCAGCTCTTTGATTTCGTCCATGTTAGAGATAACAACAGGAGTCAGGGTAGACTTCGCTTTCTCTTCCAGCATAGCCAGATCGAATTCGATGATTGGGTCGCCAACTTTAACAGTCTGACCTTCTTCAGCGATGCGCTTGAAGCCTTCACCTTTCAGTTCAACGGTATCAATACCGAAGTGAACGAACAGCTCGATGCCGTCTTCAGATTCGATAGAGAACGCGTGGTTAGTTTCGAAAATCTTACCAATGGTACCGTTTACTGGTGCAACCATTTTGTCGCCAGCTGGTTTGATCGCGATGCCGTCGCCCACGATTTTCTCAGCGAAAACAACGTCTGGCACGTCTTCGATATTTACGATTTCACCAGACAGTGGTGCGATGATTTCGATCGCGCCTGCGTCGTTGCTGTCGTCAGAAACCAGCTTCTTCAGTTTGTCAAACAGACCCATAGTGTTTGCTCCTAAGCGTTATCAATTCTTTGCTGCTGTATCTTAGCAGACAGTTTTCTCTGCAATGAATTTATCTACGTGCGCAGTAATTTCTGCAGCAGTAGGCATTGCCAGTGCTTCTTCCGCCATTGCCTTAACATCAGCAAAGTTAGCATTACGGATGATCTTCTTGATTCGTGGAATAGAGATACCACTCATGCTGAACTCATCAAGACCCATACCCATCAGAAGCAGTGTTGCACGCTCATCGCCTGCCAACTCACCACACATGCCAGTCCACTTACCTTCTTTGTGAGAAGCGTCGATGACTTGCTTGATTACGGTCAGTACTGCTGGAGACAGTGGGTTGTATAGGTGAGAGATCAGCTCGTTACCACGGTCAACCGCAAGAGTATACTGGGTTAAGTCGTTTGTACCAATGCTAAAGAACTCAACTTCTTTTGCAAGGTGGTGAGCAATTGCAGCTGCAGCAGGCGTTTCAACCATGACACCAATTTCGATGTTCTCGTCAAATGCCAGACCTCCAGCTCGCAATTCTGCTTTGTACTCTTCAATCGCTTTTTTCAGCTCACGGATTTCTTCAACAGAGATGATCATTGGGAACATCACGCGAAGTTTACCGTGTGCAGAAGCACGCAGGATAGCACGCAGCTGGTCGCGAAGGATTTCACGACGGTCCAGGCTGATGCGAACTGCACGCCAACCCAGGAACGGGTTCATTTCTTTTGGCAGATCCATGTATGGCAGATCTTTGTCACCACCGATATCCATAGTACGGATGATCACTGGGTGGCCATGCATTGCTTCTGCAACTTCTTTGTACGCTTTGTACTGAATTTCTTCAGTTGGCAGCGCATCGCGGTCCATGAACAGGAATTCGGTGCGGTACAGGCCTACACCTTCGCCACCGTTGCGGTTAACGCCATCACAGTCTTTCACTGTACCGATGTTGCCGCAAACTTCTACTTGGTGGCCATCCAGAGTCACAGCTGGCAGGTCTTTCAGTTTTGCCAGCTCTTCTTTCTCTGCGATGAACTCATCACGGATCGCTTTGAATTTAGTCAGTTCTTCTTCGCTTGGGTTGATAACAATCGTGTTGTTGATTGCATCAAGAACCAGCATGTCGCCGTTGTTCACACGCTTGGTGATGTCGTTGGTGCCAACGATCGCAGGCAGTTCCAGAGAACGCGCCATGATAGAAGTGTGAGACGTGCGACCACCGATGTCGGTGATGAAACCCAGCACGTAGTCCAGGTTGATTTGCGCAGTTTCAGAAGGAGTCAGGTCGTTCGCCACCAGAATCACTTCTTCGTTGATTGCGCTCAGGGACACGATGTTGATACCCAGTGCGTTCTTAACAAAACGTGAGCCGATGTCACGAATGTCAGTTGCACGCTCTTTCAGGTATTCGTCGTCCAGAGATTCTAGGGTGACTGCTTGCTCTTCGATAACGCTGTAGATCGCGTACTCGGTAGAAGCATTGTTGTCTTTAATGAAAGCTATGATTTCTTCTTCTAGCTCTTCATCTTCAAGCAGCATGATGTGACCTTCAAAGATCGCTTCTTTCTCTTCACCGAAAGTTTCGCGCGCCTTGTCTTTAATCACTTCAAGTTGCTGTTTAGATTTTTCGCGTGCGTCGTAAAGACGAGCGATTTCTGCGTCTAGCTGGTCAGCTGGAACTGGATTTTTGTTGATGACGATGTCGTCTTCTTGGAGTAGCAGCGCTTTACCAAAAGCAATACCAGGAGATGCCAGGATACCTGAAATCATAGCTTTACCCTACATTGATCAAATTGAAATACTAATGGATAGAAAAAGAGCTGGATTATTCCAGCTCGTCCATCAGCTTAACCAGGTGATCAACTGCTTCTTGAGCTTGTGCACCGTCAGCTTTGATAGTTACAACAGTACCCTTGGTCAGACCCAGAGTTTGTAGCTTGAACAGGCTAGTTGCGCTTGCTTCTTTACCGCCAGACTCTACGGTGATTTTTGCATCGAAGCCTTTCGCTTCTTTTACGAACTGAGCCGCAGGACGAGTGTGCAGACCGTTTTCAGCAGTGATTTCTACTTGCTTTTGATACATGTTTTACCCCGATACATTATTTATTTAGGTTTATGTATTAAATCTTCGGTTAGCTTAAACTGATTGACCAGTTTTGGCTATCGATGGACGGTAAACTAACCAAGATTTGAGTGCCCTAGCTTAATCCAAGTCAAACTTTTGTGACATTTTCGCTCAAAACAACACCTGACTCACACTCGAGGCGATGATTAATTTCGAGGCCGAAAATAAAAGGCGGGGAATTTTTACTAGAGCAGGATTAAAAAATCAAACAAAAAAGCCCCAACGGGGCTTTTTTGTTGCCAATCATGCGATTGGATTTGGAAGCTCGAGGCCTGTTATTGCTGGTTTTCAAGCTCTGTGAAGATGCCAGCGAACAGTGCAGAACTCAGGTAACGCTCACCAGAACTTGGCAGAATCGTTACGATGTTTTTGCCTGCGAACTCAGGCAATTCTGCAATTTTGTTGGCAGCAACAACAGCAGCACCTGAAGAAATACCTGCCAGGATACCTTCTTCTTCCATCAGACGGCGTGCCATCGCAATCGCTTCGTCAGAGGTAACCAGTACAGTTTTGTCGACCAGAGACAAATCCAGGTTGCCAGGTACGAAGCCTGCACCGATACCTTGGATTTTGTGAGGTGCTGGTTGTACGTCGTCACCATTCACAGTTTGGGTGATAACTGGAGACTCCGCAGGCTCTACTGCAACAGTGGTGATTGCTTTGCCTTTGGTGTTTTTGATGTAACGGCTAACACCAGTCAACGTACCACCCGTACCTACACCAGATACGAATACGTCGATTTCGCCTTCAGTATCTTCCCAAATCTCAGGACCTGTGGTCTTCTCGTGGATCTCCGGGTTAGCAGGGTTGTTAAACTGTTGCAGCATCAGGAATTTCGCTGGGTCAGCAGCAACAATTTCTTCTGCTTTAGCAATCGCACCTTTCATGCCTTTCGCTGCTTCGGTCAGTACCAAGTTTGCACCGAGTGCTTTCAGCAGTTTACGACGCTCAAGGCTCATTGACTCAGGCATGGTCAGAGTCAGTTTGTAACCACGGGCTGCAGCAACATAAGCCAGCGCGATACCTGTGTTACCACTGGTTGGCTCAACCAGTTCAACACCAGGCTTCAGCTTGCCGCTTTTCTCTGCATCCCAAATCATGTTTGCACCGATACGGCATTTAACGCTAAAGCTAGGGTTGCGAGCTTCAATTTTTACCAGCACTTTGCCGTTTGATACACGGTTAAGACGTACAAGCGGCGTGTTGCCGATAGTGGTTGAATTATCTTCGTAAATTTTACCCATCTTCTTCGTTCCTTCGGTTTGCAGGGGATATACGAGTTTCAGAATATCCTGATTTGGCTGAAAGCAAAGTAATCGTTAGTTATATCTTATTGTTATCAGCATGGTTTCAGATGCGGGTAACACTAAATAGTGTATTTGGAAGCAGAAAACACCTTTGTTCTGTTGAGCAAAGGTGTTTTTCCGAAATATTGAAGTGAGTTTAATAGCGGGCGAGATCGCCGCGATACTTTTCAACCCACATCGCCGTTGCTCCGCAGACAGCGGCCGGCATAACAAAAAGGTTGAGAATCGGTGTCATGGTGAACAACATCACCAAAGCGCCAAAACTCATGGTGGAGCCTTTATTGTCACGCAGCGTGGCTTTCATGTTCGGGAAAGAGACACGGTGGTTATCAAACGGGTAGTCACAATACTGGATACCCATCATCCAGGCACTGAACAAGAACCACAGCACCGGGCCGAGTGTTTGGCCAATCGCTGGAATCCACATTAGTAACAACAAACCCAAAGCTTTCGGCAAGTAGTAAGCAAGTTTCTGCCATTCGCGTTTAAACACACGGGGTAAATCTTTGATGATGCCGGTAATGCCATCGTCGGGTGGACGCTTGCCTGTCAACTTAGCTTCCAGATGTTCAGCCAGTAGGCCGTTAAAAGGGGCCGCAATCCAGTTGGCAACGGTACTGAAAAAGTAAGAACAGATAACCAATTTTGCTATTGCCAGCAGAGGCCACAAGACATACGAGAGCCAATTCAGCATTTCAGGTAAATAGGATAACCAACCATTAATCCAATCACTGAGCTGAGAAAGCACGACACCAATTAGGGTACCCATCAAAAGCAGGTTTACGACCAACGGAATAATCACAAAGCGACGGATCCCGGGCGTAAACATGAGCGAAAATCCGCGGAGAAAATAGCTCGCACCAGATACCGGCTGCTTAGCCATTTGAGTTGGGTTCATAGAATCTCCTTTCTGTGCCTATCCCAAAGGCAAAAATTGAATGTTTTTATTGCTAAAGCAGGAACTAAGCCAACTTTGACTTCATTTTACAGGCGATGGCGTATTGCTGTGAAACCTTGGATTTTCGGGGATTTAAAACGCAATCTTGATGTTCCAGCTAGCGATGCAGCAACGCTATCGAAGCCTCGTGATGAGAGAATGTTAACGTCTAAGACCAGATAATGGCAATTTACGCCACTGGTGAATTATTGAACCGCGCCATTGTCAAACAGCATAGTGAAGTGAGTGAAAATGCGCATTGGGCGCGTTTTCACTGTCAGAACAGTGACTTTTTCAGTGTTCTCGCGGTATGGACGTTAACTTTCATACGCTTTTTGGTACAGTAGTCAGCAATTTGTATGTGCGACATTGCCAAAGGTTGTACCAAGGTGTTTAGATAGGTCACAACCGCTTGCGGACTCTCGTCGTTAATTGGATAAATGCTGAGATTAAATGATGCAGGAATTGCGCCTTGTTTTAATCATTTTGGGTGCGGTGGCTATCGCCGCGTTGTTGCTTCATGGCTTGTGGACAAGCCGTAAGGAAAAGCCCGCGAAGTTTGGCGAAAAGCCAATTGGTAAATTAAGAGAAAAAGATGAGACAGGATTTGATCAGGACGGTATTGGTTCAGTTCGAGTGATCAAGTCCGGTAGTAGCGACAAGCCTAAAACTGAGCGCAAAGAGCCAGGTCTGAATTTTGGTGATAAACCTGATATCGATCCTCTTTTTGCTGGACAGAGTGAAGACATGTCAGCAAAAGAGAAGGATGACGATGTTCCTTTGCCGACATTTTCTGCTGACGACAGCGATGCAGATAAAGCGACTGATGTGCCTGTGCAGTCGATTCAAACGCCTCAGGAAGAAGCCCCTGTTGTTGACGCAGTCGCAGAGCCAGTGATTGAAGCACCAGAAAACGTTTCTTTTGCGGAAGATAAAGACGCTTCAGAAACTGTTGTTGATGATGTACCACAAGTTGAAGAAGAAACACCAAAAGAGCCAGAGCAGCAGGTACTGATCATGAACGTTCAGGCTGCAAATAACAGTGAGTTTGATGGCGAAGAGCTGATTAACTGCCTTGAGCAACACGGTATGATTTTTGGTGAGATGGAAATTTTCCACCGTCATGCAGATTTAGCTGGTACAGGTAAAGTTTTGTTTAGCGCGGCAAACATGTTTAACCCTGGTAGCTTCCCGCTGGCAACGATTCATCAGTTCACCACACCGGGCATTACTCTGTTTATGACGCTGCCTTGTTACGGTGAAGCCGAGCAGAACTTTAAGCTCATGCTTCAAACTGCCCAACAAGTTGCTGATCAGCTTGGTGGTTTAGTGACAGACGATAACCGCAATATGATGACACCACAGCGTCTTGATGGTTATCGCGATAAAATTAAGCAGTTTCACGCCCACGCCTGATTGAATCTGACAGAACAAAGAAAAACGCCCCTTCAGGGGCGTTTTTTGTATCAGCAGCATTAAGGAAGAGTGTGTTATTTAACTTCCGCCCAAGGCCCGCCATTCGTTGGTAGATCGCCTTTGGTCCACCACTTCGCTTTGTAGGTCTTCGTCTCATAAACCACAGTATCGCCGCCGCTGTAGGCAATATCTTTACTCCAGGCTTGGTCGCCAGCACCTTTGTCCGCTACCCATACGGAAGACGTTCCCGGCTCCTCACCTTTGTTCCACCACTGCGCCGTATAAGTTACGCCAAAGTGTGTCACTTTATCGCCAGCCAGGTAGGTCGCATTCGCATCCCAGTTTGTTTCACCGCCTGTGCTGCCGCTACCTTTCACGTTTACGCTGATCACAGCCTCAGCACTGGCCGTGCCGTCAGTGACTGTCACAGTAATCGTGTCGTTAAGGTCAGTGGTGGTTGCTGGCGCAGTGTAACTGATGGTTGCATCATTGCCAGTGACGGTCACAGTGCCTTGGCTAGCACTGAATGTCAGTACATCGTTGTCAGCATCTGTTGCTGAAACAGCAATTTGAGTAGATTGACCGCTTTCTACACTCACTGCCAGCGGGGCGTTGAGAGCCGGTACGTTGTTCACGACTTCCCGTTTGATATCGAGCTGGAAGGTAGCGCTTTGGTCTTTCACGTAAACCAGATTGCCGTATAGGTCGGCGCTGTCCCAAGATACCAAACCGTCTTGTGAGAGTTTACCGAGGCGAACACCGGTCGAACCATTGTTGATGATATCTGCTAGCTGAGAAGCCCAAACCGATTCGTCTTGGTTTGTCACGTCAATAGCGACCTTTTCGAACACGGTTTCTGTCCCACTTCCATCGAAAACGCGGAACCAGACGGTATCTCCATTATTGGCGTCGTCAGTTGCTTTGACTGCTGCACCAAGGCTTTGCCATGTCGGAACAACGATGTCGCCACCAAAGCTGATGTCTGAACAGTTGTAGAAGCCTTCGCCTGCTGGGTCATCGCGCTGCCAGCGTGAATAAAGCACTGCGTTGCCGGTGCGGTCTGTTGGCAGGGTGATAGTCATTTGGTAGTACTTTTTCTCGTTGATTATCACAACGGGTACATTGCCAAATTCCGCAATCAAATCCAGATCTGACCATTTCAATGCATCAGTTGCCGAATTGTAGGCGGCGTTTGAGAGGTAGAATTTCCAGAAGCTCGGGTTGTGAGGCGTTGATGCACGGTATAGAAGGGTTAGCTTCCCGTTCAAGCTTGGGTCAATCGGTGTGGCTTGCCATTCAGAAGAAGGAATGTCGATACCGGCTTTTTTCGGGTCACCTGCCGAACACAGTGCGCCATCTGGTACTCCGGCTTCAACAGCAGCTTGATTAGTGAAATTAGAAACGAGTTTTGCAAACTCCGGCTTTTGCACAAACGGATACCAGCCGGACTCTTTAAAAGCAGCGCGACAAGCCGCGTTAGGAATGGTTGAGCCGTCAGTTGATTCCCAGTAGCCACCGTCGCTGTCACAAATTTCCTGACGTGCGGGTGGATAGTCCATATAGCCGTGTGCAAAGGCGAGTTGAGGTATTGTCGCCGATACCACTGCCACCAAAGGGAGTAGTCGAGTGCGTAACATGTTGTTTCCTCTCAGTGTTGGTTGTTTTTGTTGCTTTTTTGTTATTACACACTGATTTGGTTGAAAATTAGGCGGCGGGATTTTGTCGGTTTCTACAAATTAAAGGTGGCTCGAAAAAGGTTTTCCAAATTTTCATAGATATGAAAAATGCCCGGCATGATTAGGAATTCATGTCACTAATCAATGGCCGGGTATTTTGTTTGAAAAGTGCCTGTGAAAGCGATGGGTCAAGCCAACCAAAGGCGAGCCAATAAACCGGGTGGTGTGGTGATACCGGTGGTGATAGATGCGATTTTGCCGCCTTTAACAATCACTATGGTCGGCGTCGCGCGCACGCCCCACATACCTGACAATGATCCTCGCTCATCATTGATGGTGGCGAATTTTAGGTCGCGATGTTGAAGGTAGGCCGCAACACGATCATTTGAGCCTGAAGTGATCGCAACAGAGACGACCTCATGATCTTTCGCTAACCAATCCACGGTTGGCGTCACAAATTTGCATGCGCCACACCATGTAGCCCAAAAGTACAAAACCACGGGCTTTTCTTCACTTAGGGCGACTATATCTATGGTTTCACCTGACAGATCCTGTAAGGCAACATTTGGCAACTGCTCGTTCGGCATGTCCTGACTGCGCCAAAGATCCACAGCGAATGAAACAACGGAAAACAAGATCACTAGTGTAAGGATTTCCTTTATCCAGAATCCGGGCTTTTTCCATTTACTCTTGTCTCTTGGAGTGTCCATGGTTTCAACCTCCTTTAGCATGATTGATGGCACGAATGACATCTTCACTCGACAGCACGACAGGAAGCGGGATGCCTTCTGGCGCGGCTGGGCCATAAACAATATTGAAAGGCACACCATAGCGGCCGTATTTACGCAGATAGTCGGTCACATAACCGTTGGGAGAAGTCCAATCACCCTGAAATATCGCCATATCTTCGGCTTGAAGTCTGGAGTAGACGGGCTCTTGCAGTAAAACACCGATTTTGTTTGCTTTACAGGTGATACACCAATCTGCAGTAACATCCACAAACACGGTGTTTCCTGCATTCACTTCTTGCGCTATCCGCGATTCATCGAGCTTTTGCCACGCCAAATCAGGTGGGAGAGGCGTCACCCATTTAGAGGCTGTAAGGCTTGCAATTACAAGCGTCACAGCCGTCAGAAAAATGCACACGCCACTGATGATTACTGCTGTTTTTTTACCGTGAACTTTGTGGGTTCTGGTGATGAAAAAGGCAATGACGATGAAGCTCAGGATGATAAGCCAAAGCAGCGATAAATGATTGGCCAGCAATGTCAGCAGCCAGACGCTGGTTGTGAGCATCATAAAGCCAAATAACCACTTCACTCGGTTCATCCAAGCGCCTGGTTTTGGCAATTTCATTGCTAGGGAAGGCATGGCGGCTACGAGTAACCAAGGCAGCGCCATACCGACAGCTAGCGCGGAGAAAATCGCAAACAGGGTTGGCGTTGATGCGGTTAGAGCAAATGCAACCGCGGTACCAAGAAACGGCGCAGAGCACGGGGTAGCAAGTAATGTGGCAAACATGCCTTGGGTAAAGTGCCCGACATAGGAGTTATCCCCCCGGGTTGCCAGCCAGGTATTTGCTGAAGAGGGCAGTCTGATCTCGAGTAATCCCAACATGTTGGCAGCAAACAGTGTCGTAATCGCCACCATCACACCGATAAACAGTGGGCTTTGGAATTGAATGCCCCAACCGATCGCGTTACCAGTGAGTTTTAGGGTGAGCAGGAAGGCAGCGAGTAGCCAAAATGAAAACAAGATCCCCGCCGCTGAGGCAAGAAATTGTTTACGTATTTGTACTTTCGCCAGACCCTGAGCGGTGATCACGCTGCTTAGTTTTAGGCCAAGCACCGGCAACACACAAGGCATGATATTAAGAATAAGCCCACCTAACAGCGCGAAGGCAATGGCAGATGTAAAGGAAAAATCCGGTACTACCTCAACAATGGTTCCCGCCTTTGCCGTGATTTTCTGTTCAGCCAGAAAATCTTTGTCAATAAATGTGATGGTCACCATTTCATCGGCTAACGCAGGCTGTTTCATCCAACTGCTGGCGGAGTAGGTAGCGGTGACGGTCTCGCCATTCACTGAGATTGTCGGCACAGAAAAAGCCACATCGGTTAGTGCGTCCGAACTGCCATCAACAATGATATCGGGTGATTGCCAATCGATGATCTTACTTGCGGAAACTTGCAGTTGCTGTTTTGTATCATCCCATACGGCGCTGATATTTTTCAGTTGAGGTGATGCTTTAGGGACTTGGCTAGCGGCCTGCGCATGCGTGTGCAGCAACTCTGCATTGGGTTTTAGATTGTTTGGTGTAAATGCCAGTTCAAACTCGTAGTCCGTGAGCACACACACTGTGGTACAGGAAGAGACCGTTAAGGTACCTGCAAAGTTTGCTGGTTTGTTGATGTCCTCAACGTATAGCGTGATGGGAAAAATGATATCGCCTGTGTAGCCCAGCGTATCAATACCCAACAAATCGAAGCGTTGTGGAGCAGGCCATTGCCAGTCCACATCTTTGATGTTGTCTGATGCTTGCCAATTTAGACTCGGCGCTACGCCGCCTTCTCCGGGGGAGCGCCAGTAGGTTTTCCAGTCACCGGAGAGGTTGATTTCCAGAAAGCCTTCAACGGCGTTGGTTGATTCATTGGCATTGCCAGTCAGCACAACGCGGGCTTTGACCGGTGGGTGAGCAGGGTTTGTCAGCCATCCGGTATCCGGTGCCTGGGCTTTCACTGGTAGCGTCGCAAAAAACATCAAAGCAAGTAAAGCGATGATTACTCGAGTGCTTTTTATTGAAGTGTGGTGATACATGGCCTAAAAATTTGATCCAATTTTGCACAGCATTCTGTTGAGCGCGCTGACTGATTGCAAGCGGCAGTCATACCTAATATGTAAGTGACCGTGTTTGTTAGACATTGCTTACAGGATGTCGGAGTGGGTATAAAAAAGCCCGCAGAAGCGGGCTTGGGAAGAACAGTATTAAGGCGCGTCGGATACAGGCGTTGGCATGTAATGTTCGGGACGCAAGTTTGTCATTTCCGGAATAATGGTCGCGACCGTCATGGTTGACCAGGTACCGGCGACAATACCGATAAACATGGTGATGGAGAAACCATATAGCGGCTCTCCTCCCAACAGCCAAAGAGATCCGACAGAAATCAGTGTGGTTCCTGAGGTGATGAGCGTGCGGGACATAGTAGAAGCAATTGCGCGGTTGTTGAGCTCTGCAATTGGCAAGGTTACGTTTGCTTTCAGCAGTTCCCTTATCCGGTCAGAGATGATGATGGAATCATTCAGCGAGTAACCCAGCACGGCCAAGAGTGCTGCCAACACTGTCAGGTTGAACTCCATTCCTGTGATAGAGAAAAAGCCCAGCAGGAGAACGACATCATGTACCAGCGCCAGCAGTGCGCCGGATGCCAGTCGCCACTCGAAGCGGAAACTCAGGTAACCCAGAATCACCAACAGAGTAATAAGCACGGCCAACCCACCTTGCTCTGCCAGTTCTTGACCAACTTGTGGGCCGACCAGACTGACGTTAATCATCTCAACAGTTTGTGAGAAAGATTCGAGTATAGGCTTGAGCTCAGGCTGCTCACTCAATTTCTCCGGCGCGGCGTAACGAAGTACCCAATCACCAGCTTCTCCGGCTGACACCACGGTCACAGGCTGTTTGAGCGCAGCTTCCAGTTTGTCCTGAATTTGGTTGGCAGTTAGCGTTGAGTCCAGTTGAACTTCACTGATCATACCGCCGGTAAAATCGAGACCGAAATTGAGGCCCTTGGTGCTCAAGGTAAAGATAGAAAGCACCATGAGTACACAGGAAATCAGGCTGCCAATACGGCGAAGTTTTGTTGCGTTTTTCATCGTAATCATCGTTATACCCTCACACCGCGACGTGAATCTCTACCCCAAACCAGATTGATCACTGCGCGTGACGCAAAGATTCCGGTAAACATACTGGTCAACAAACCTAAGCCCAATGTCAGAGCAAAACCTTGGATAGGGCCATTACCAATGGCATACAAGGTTGCAGCTGAGATAAGTGTGGTGATGTTGGAGTCGAGGATAGTGGCAAACGCACTGCTGAAACCCAAATCAATCGATTGAGCCAGGATTCTTCCTTCACGGACTTTTTCTTTTATTCGTTCGAAGATCAGCACATTGGTATCTACCGCCATACCGACGGTAAGCACCAGGCCTGCGATACCTGGCAGCGTGAGTACTGCGCCAGGAAGCAGGGCAATCAGACCCAGTAGCATCACCATATTGACGACAAGGGCGAGGTTCGCCACCCAGCCAAGCTTGCGGTACCACACCGCCATAAACAGCAGGGTTAACCCCATCCCCATTGCGAGCGCTGCAAAGCCGTTTTGAATATTCTCTGCACCTAACGAAGGGCCAATGGTGCGCTCTTCAACGATGGTTACTGGTGCAGTGAGAGAGCCAGCACGCAGCAATAGCGCTAAATCCTGCGCTTCAGGCAGGGTACCGACGCCGGTAATGCGGAAACGGTTACCCAGTTGGGACTGAATGGTCGCCACGCTGATGATAGACGTTTCTTGCTCAGTTTTACCTTCTGCATTGCGGCTGTATTCGCTGTAAGCCGTCGCCATAGGTTTGCCGATATGCTGCGCTGAGAAGTCAGACATTTTCTTACCGCCGGTTGAATCCAGCGAAATGTTCACTTCTGGCATGCCCATTTCACCCATGCTGGCGCGCGCGTCGACAATGTGCTCACCTGACAGAACCGGCTTGCGGTTAACATGCACCGGGCGACCGTTTTGCTCTGGGATCACCATGGAGCCAGGTTTGTAATCACTCACCACTTCATAGAATGCAAGACTTGCAGTTGCGCCAATCACGTTTTTGGCGGCGGCAGGGTCTTGAACGCCTGGCAGTTCGATACGGATACGGTGTTCGCCCTGGCGCTGAACCGCTGCTTCTGTAATGCCTAGCTCCTCAATACGAGAACGCATGGTTTGCAGGTTCTGTTGCACAGTCAGGTTAGTGAGTGTTTGCTTTTCCGCTTCTTTCAAACTCATTGTCAGGGTGTTGTCACCGTTACCTTTTACTTCCCATTGAGGATATTGCTCGCGGAGGAATTGACGCAGCTCGCCTTCAGAAGTACTGGATGGTGCAACGATTTTTAAATCACCATCGGCATTAACCTGAACGCGCACACCACGGACTCGAAGCTCGCGCGCGTGCTCGCGGACCGCATCAGCGGCTTGTGTTGCATGAGTATGGAAAACTTGCTGCATGTCGACATCCAGCAGGAATTGCACGCCGCCGCGAAGGTCAAGACCAAGCTTGATTGGCTTGAAACCCATCTCCAGTAGCCAAGCTGGTGCTGCTGGCACCATGGCCAGTGTCACGGTGTCATCTCCCGGCATACGTTTTGCCAAAATCTGCTTAGCCGCATTTTGTTGGGATGCATTGCCCAGCACCACGGTGGTTTTGTTGCCTTGTTGGTCAATACGCGTCACGTCGACATCTTTGTTATCCAGAATGCTTTTGATCGCGACAGCCGATGGTGTATTCCCTTTGTGGGAAATCATGATGGCTGGGCTTTCGCCAAACCAAGACGGCAGAGCGCTGAACAACATAATGATGATGGTGGTGATAAGCACCACGTATTTCCATGCAGGATAGTGATTTAACAGAGTCGTTCGACCTGTTCTTTTTGGCTTAGTATTTTGAGTGTTTTTTTGCATAGCTCTCGCTCGTCACCGCTAAACATTTACGGCAAATACGTCAAATCTTTAGTCCACTGCGTGGACGTGTTTAGTTCGCCGATGGAAATCAGCTGGGATTTGAAGTTCAGGCTTGAGCTTGAGAAATGAACCGGTATTGCAGATTGGAATCTTTCCAGCCCGCGATACGGTGCCTGGTCGCAGGGGGAGAGCGAGTCCAGTCGTGCCAGTGGCTGAAAGTGTCATCGTAATGATAGTAATCAAGCAAAGTGGCAACGTTTGCCAGCTCGATAACCAGTTCATATTCAGGTTCAGTGTTGGCGAGCCTTTCTGGCAGCCAGGAACCGTTTCTGAGTAAGGTGGATAGGTTTGGTGTGAGCGATTTAGCAGGAGCCCTGTGCTCAGCATTTAACGAAGTGAGCGCATCTTGTGCTGATGTCTGGGCTTCATGCTGAGTGACCACCAGACAGTTTGAGTGATCGCTGTTAGTGTCGACAGAGTCTGCCGCGAATGATGGCAGCGAAAAAAAGACAAGCAGCAACGCGAGCAAAGTGCCCCAACAGCCGTTGTGTCTTAATGCGTTACCCTTCATGGTGTCACTCAATGATAAATCTGCCAGCATCATAATCGCTTGGATGCATTATCAACAAGCGGTATTTTCGCGCCCTATGGGAGTTCGGGTATACTGGCCCACATTCTCAATATCCAAGCCACAAAAAGTGGTGAAGCAAACTAGGCAGCATTGATGACCACGGAAATTCAACAAAAACTGCAGTCGCTGAAAACGCAGCTTAACTATCACGGCCACCTTTACTACGTCGAAGACAAACCCGAACTTCCGGATGCGGAATATGACCGCATGATGCAAGAACTGCTGGCGATAGAAGCCGAGTATCCAGAGTTGATGACGGCAGATTCGCCAAGCCAGCGTGTTGGCGGTGCCCCGTTAGGTGCCTTTGAACAGGTTCGTCACGAAATTCCAATGCTGTCTCTCGACAATGCCTTCGGTGATGAAGAGCTTGAAGCATTTGAAAAGCGCATGAAGGACAGACTGAACATCTCAGGTGACTTCATCTTTAGCTGTGAGCCTAAGCTGGATGGTCTGGCAGTGAGCTTGATGTATGAGAATGGTGTTCTGGTACAAGCCGCTACCCGTGGTGACGGTGCGACAGGTGAGAACATCACTCACAATGTCCGTACCATCCGCAATGTTCCCTTGCAGCTTCAAGGGGAAGGCTGGCCTCAGCGATTGGAAGTGCGTGGCGAAGTCTTCATGCCTAAGGAAGGCTTTGAAAAACTTAACGAAAAAAACATCAAAAAAGGTGAAAAAGCATTTGCGAACCCGCGCAATGCCGCGGCTGGAAGCCTTCGTCAGCTAGACCCCAAAATTACCGCAACCCGTCCTCTTCGTTTCTATGCCTACTCAGTGGGTGTGATGTCCGAAGCGTTTGGTGATTCCCATATTGGTCGTTTAGAACAACTGAAAACCTGGGGCATCCCACTCAGTCCGGAAGTCAAAAAAGTTGAAGGCATCGAAAACGTCAAAGCCTACTATCAGGATATTGGCGCGCGTCGCAATGACTTGCCGTATGAAATTGACGGTGTGGTGATAAAAGTTGACGCCATTGATACTCAAGAGCGTTTAGGTTTCGTCGCCCGGGCACCACGCTGGGCCATTGCCTATAAGTTCCCTGCTCAGGAAGAAATCACTGTATTACAAGATGTTGAGTTTCAGGTTGGCCGTACCGGTGCTATTACGCCGGTTGCTAAACTGGAACCTGTGTTTGTCGGCGGCGTAACGGTTTCGAACGCTACATTGCATAATGCGGATGAGATTGCGCGTCTTGGCGTAAAAATTGGCGATACCGTCATTATTCGCCGTGCAGGCGATGTGATCCCACAAATCGTTAGCGTCGTGGATAGCCGTCGCCCTGATGATGCAAAAGATGTGGTTTTCCCAGATGCTTGTCCGGTTTGCCAATCTCACGTTGAACGCGTCGAAGGAGAGGCAGTTGCTCGATGTACAGGTGGTTTGATTTGCCGTGCACAACGCAAGGAGGCCATTAAGCATTTCTCTTCGCGTAAAGCCTTGGATATCGATGGGCTTGGCGACAAAATTGTTGAGCAGTTAATTGAAAAAGAACTGATCACCACACCCGCGGATTTGTTCAAGCTCACAGCGGGTCAAGTGACCATGCTCGACCGTATGGGACCAAAATCTGCACAAAACCTTGTGGATGCACTGGCAAAAGCTAAAGAAACCACACTGCCGCGCTTTATTTACTCTCTAGGCATCAGGGAAGTGGGAGAGGCAACAGCAGCAAACCTGGCTAATCACTTCTTCACCTTCGACGCGATTCGAGACGCGACAGAAGAACAGTTAGTCGAAGTGCAGGATGTGGGCGTCATTGTCGCTAAACATGTGGTGAATTTCTTTAATGAAGAGCACAACAAAGAAGTGATTGATGCCTTGCTGGAAAGTGGCATTACCTGGCCTGCCATTGAACAGCGAGACGAAAATGAACCTCAACCATTGGCGGGTAAAATTGTTGTTCTGACAGGAACCCTCTCACAAATGTCCCGCAATGATGCAAAGGCAGCCCTTCAAGCGTTAGGTGCGAAAGTGACGGGCAGCGTGTCTGCAAAAACCGATCTCTTGATTGCTGGTGAAGCCGCCGGCTCTAAGTTGGCTAAAGCCCAGCAACTTGGCATTGAAATTCTGGATGAAGACGGAATGGTGAGATTGCTGTCACGTTAATTTCATTAAATACCAATCCTCCACAAACGCCAGCATCATGCTGGCGTTTTTTTATGCCCCGCCCCTAGCGCTTTTGCGATCCAATTCAGATATTTTACGAGGTGAAATTTGACCATTAAAACGACTGGAAATTCGTTTTTATGTCTCGAAAATGAATATGTGATAACGATCTCAATACAGTGTTTTTAGTGTTTTTACAGACTGTGAAATGATCACAAGTGATTGTTTCTTAATGTTTTATGTTTTTATTTTTATGTGTTTATCTAAATAAGGGATCTCGATCACGAACATGGATGGAACTTTGCACCGAGTCATATTTTTTTAATAACAAATAAAGTTCTCGTTGATGTTTTTTCAGGTGAAAGTAGTCTGAGACTCATCGGTTGAGGGAGAGTTCAATCGGTGACAAAAAATCTAAAGCAATGAAATTGAGTCGTTTTAGAAAATTGAATAAACGAGTCATTGCTACGGCGGCCAACCATAACGGCGATGACTTGGAATTCTGAAAAATCCCTTTAGGAGTTATTTTCCATGGAAAAGATGTTTAAGCGTTCTATCGTAGCTGCTGCAGTAACTGCTGCTGCATTTGGTTCAACTTCAGTACTGGCTGAAGCAGCATTTGATATATACGGTCAAGTTGCTGTGTCTGTCGCTCAAAACGCTGTTACAGACACAACTGACGAAAACGCTGGTAAGATCGAATTTGATAACGATTCTCGAATCGGTGTTCGTGGTACAAAAGATTTCGAGCGTGGACCAAAAATCTTCTGGCAAATGGAAGGTGGTAACGTAGGTGATGATGGTTCAGGTAGCGGTTTGGGTGTTCGCGATACATACCTAGGACTGGATCTTGAAGAAGCAGGTAAAGTTCGTTTTGGTCGACTCTTGACGCCTTTCTTCGAAGTTGTTGATGGTTACACTGGTCAATCTTCAGGTGCTGGTTTTAGCATTTCTAACCCAGGTTCAATCAACTACGATCGCCAGCCAAATATGGCTCGATACGACTCTGCAAACCTGTCTGGCTTCTCTTTCTCTCTGGCAGCTGGCCGTGGTGAGGAGAGTGTAAAAGGCTCAAACGTTTATGGTGGTAGCCTTCAGTACACAGCAGGTTTCTTTACCGGTAAAGCTGGTCTAGAACAAGTTGATGACCGAGAAATCAGCGCAACTAAAGGCCGCGGTGACGCAACAGCATATGTTTTAGGTGCAAACTTTGACTTTGATGGTTTTGGTTTCCACACTGCATACGTAACTGGTGAAGTTGATCCGGAAGACAACGCGCAGACAAAAGCATCTCAGGACGCATATAAGTTTGGCGCTTACGCTGTATTCGCCGATTACTGGACTGCTAACTTCAACTATGCGCAAGCAAACGACTTCGAAAATGGTGGTGTTAAGCAAGCTGATACAGGTACGCGCGCTATTACTGCTCAGCTGATGTATAGCCTCGACCCATCAGCAGTAGTTTACGGCCGTTTGGTGCACTTAGACAAAGACGGTGCTAACCAAGATAGTGATCTGGGCTGGCGTTTCGGTCTGGAATACTACTTCTAAGCAGTACTTATATAGAACCAATAGAACCAAGCCCGGCTAGTGCCGGGCTTTTTGTTGTCAGTCTTAAACCACCCCCTATGGAGGTGGTGATCGTTTAATCGGGGCTAAGCCCGTAAAGAGCTCATTCTAGATACTGTCCTCGTTTGTTACCAGCAAATCGGAGAAGTAAATAGCATGAGCAGATATGACTCATCATCGCATGTATTTTATCGCTGTCAGTATCATATAGTTTGGACCCCGAAATACAGATTTAAAATACTGAAGGGTAATGTTGCAAAGGAGGTTTACCGATGTATCCATGTATTTTTCAGCATGAAGAAATGCCGAATAGTCGAGTTGAACGTTCAAATAGATCATGTTCAATTGGTGGTGACAACGCCTCCGAGCTTGAGCGTTTCGGAGCTAGTAGGATTTGTAAAAGGTAGAACACCGATAAAGCTGTTTGCCAAATTTCCGTACTTGAGAAAGAAGAAACTCTGGGGTAGCCACTTCTGGCAAAGGGGATACATTGTCGATTCTGTAGGAGCTAAAGAAGAGATAATTAGAAGATACGTAAGATATCAAGACAAGGTTGCCAAGGAAGAGGAGCTACGCCAAATGGAGTTAGATATAAAACATTAATGTCGACAGCCCCCTTCTAGAGGGCCGTTTCAAAGCCACCTGCACTTCAGGTGGCGTCTTACATTGTTCTTATGGTTGGCTAAATACTAATCAAATAGAAAAGCTTTTTTCAACTATGCCTTATTGCTGTTTCACGTTTTGTATTGCCCAGCTTAGGAAGTTCTTTTGCTCTTGTGAACTTGCTTGAGAAAACCAAAACTTAAGCATTTGCTCTGATTCAACGTTTCCGCTATTTTCAGTTGTTGAGCTAAAAGTTGAAGTGTCTAGGTTATTCATTTGTACAGGAGTCTTTTTTTGTACTACTGAAAAATCATCTTCCAATTTCCAGCTAGCTAAGTGATCACCTTCGTTATAAGTTCGCATTAAAGCCGAAAAATCAGTCATTAAGTCAAACCCCACAGGTAGAACATCAGATTTTACCTCTATAGGTGACCCGTTATCCTCGATAGTAAAATTAGGTTTTTTATTGAACGTCCGCCCTTCGTCAAGCGTAGTTATCCTTTTGTTAATCTTAAGATTAAGCGTGGTATCATTCGCTGTAAATGTTGCTATCATAGGAACAGATTTATACTTGGTTTTCTTACTTCCAGATTCTTGAACAATATGGGACAGCCTAAAAACCAATTGGTTATTACCATTAGGAAAAATGACGGTGTCCTTTGAATCGAACCCTAGATTAGAAAAATTTGTTTCATTTCCATTCTCCACTAACACCTGTACACCATTGGGGATTTTTACAGAGACGTCTGCGAAAACACTTGTACTGATACCTAAAACAGTTATTGCTAGGACTGATTTTTTTAACACCTTTACTCCTTACAAAGCCAATGCTAGTGCTTTTGCTGATATGTTTGGATGATTCTACTTTTGCTTCAAAAAATAAGGTAGGTATCCCGATTAAAATTGAGGGATGAAGCTAAGAAAAATATCTCCGTCAGGAATTGTGTCTGAGAAGGCCGATGATACAATAGCGCCCCAAAACACGGCTCCCACGTTTTTAGATAACTTAGGTGGTAAAATGACAGTCAAAACTCGCTTCGCTCCAAGCCCAACAGGCTTCTTGCATGTAGGTGGTGCGCGTACTGCACTATATTCCTGGCTTTGTGCAAAGCACGCAAATGGTGAGTTTGTACTTCGAATTGAAGACACTGATCTAGAGCGCTCAACCCAAGAAGCTATCGATGCCATCATCGAAGGCATGGAGTGGCTGGGACTTGATTGGGATGAAGGTCCTTACTATCAAACTAAACGCTTCGATCGATATAACGAAGTTGTAGATCAATTGCTTGCAGAAGACAAAGCATACAAATGTTATGCGCCAAAAGAACTGCTGGATGAAATCCGCGAAGAGCAAATGGAAGCAGGCGTAAAACCACGCTACGACGCAAGTCACCCAAAAGTGCTGGCTGCAAATCAAGCTGCAACGGAAGAATCTCCATTTTGTATTCGTTTCCGCAACCCGAAAGACGGCTCTGTGGTTTTTGATGACAAAATCCGTGGCCGCATCGAAATCGCAAACAGTGAGTTAGATGATCTGATTATTCGTCGAACCGATGGCAGCCCGACATACAATTTCTGTGTGGTCATTGATGACTGGGATATGGGTATTACTCAGGTTGTTCGTGGTGAAGATCACATCAACAACACTCCTCGCCAGATCAACATTTACAAAGCCATTGGTGCGGCAGTACCAGAGTTCGCACATTGCTCAATGATTCTGGGTGATGATGGCGCAAAACTCTCAAAACGCCATGGCGCAGTGAGTGTGATGCAATACCGAGATGACGGTTACCTGCCTCAAGCATTGCTGAACTATCTTGTCCGTCTTGGTTGGTCCCATGGGGATCAGGAAATCTTCTCTTTGGAGGAGATGATTAGTCTGTTTAACCTTGAATCGGTTAGTAAGTCGGCTTCTGCATTCAATACGGACAAACTGCTTTGGTTGAACAACCACTACATTAAGACGTCTGAGGCAGAGTATGTAGCGAAATACCTGCAGTGGCATCTTGATGCGAAAGAGATTGATGTTAGCAACGGTCCGGCTATCACTGATGTGATCAAGCTTGTCGGAGAGCGCTGTAACACCTTGATTGAACTAGCAGAACAATGCCGTTACTTTTACCAAGACTTCGAAGAATTTGAGGCTGGCGCTGCGAAAAAGCACCTTCGCCCTGTGGCAAAAGAGGCATTGGAACTCGCGTGCAGTAAAGCTGAGTCTCTTGAAGAGTGGAACACTGAAAATCTCCACCAACTTATTGCTGATGTTTGTTCTGAACTAGAGTTGGGTATGGGCAAAGTGGGTATGCCACTTCGTGTTGCTGTAACTGGTCAAGGTCAATCGCCATCAGTTGATGCTGTGATGAGCTTGATTGGTAAAGATCGTGTTGTCTCTCGAATCGCTCGCGCCGTTGAATTTATACGTGAGCGTGAAACTACTCTGTGATTGAACGTTAAACATCGATTCTTAAAAGAGCCCATATGATATGGGCTCTTTGTCTGTTCTAGTTTCTTGCTTCGATGATGCGCTTTTGGTTTTCAACACAAACCCAAAAATTGTTCATCGTCGCACATTGCTGCATTATCTCCTTAGGTACAGTTACTTCAGTACCATCCACTACATAAGCAGATGCATTGATGCTAAAAGCCAGTGTGATAGCAGCACCTATCGAGTAAAAATACTTCATATCAAACCTCTTCCTTTCTAACTTTATAAGTTTTGTCTTCATTATGATGCAGTTGGTGTAATACCAGCCGTCACTACAAAGTTAGAACGTGATCATGTTTTTTGTTGATTAATAAGTTAGTTGCATGAAATATTCGTGCTTTTGGTTGAGAAATGTCTGAGGCAGAGGTCCTGACTGATTTGCTCCAATGCGCACTGTTCGATGGATCTTGATCACGGATATAACCTTCATTTCCAATTTATAAGAATTTAGATGTCTGGGTTGAGGCATGTTCCTGTGCGTTTGATCTCTATGTGTGTAAGCAATCTAAATAAGAGTGCGTTTTATGTGATTTTATTATCTAGTAACCTATTGTTAAAATTGGTTTTTATAACTATTTATATGTGTCTGGTGAGGTGATTCAAACTTCATTCAGTAAGTGGTTTTTTTTTGTTTGAAATTAATTAATCTCTGCGGTGTTGATAAACGAAATCAATAAGTAGCACTGATGCTCTCTTTCTTTCGGCGGCCAACTAAAAGAAGGAGAACTCTCCATCAGAGGCACTCATTTTTATTAGGAGTTTTCCATGGACAAATTTTTTAAACGCACAGTAATTGGCTCGGCTGTAGCTGCAGCAGTTATGGCTTCAACAGCTGCAAATGCTTACGTTATCGCGCAAACTGAAGATAATTCAGTAGAGCTTTACGGTGTTGTTTCTATCTCAGCTGTAGACTATGGCACTAAAGACAGCACTTTCGCGCTAGAAAACGAATCTCGAGTCGGTTTCCGTGCGTCTCAAGCAATGAGCGATTCTGTTGAAGCATTCGTTCAGATGGAATCTGGCTGGATGGGTGATGCTGGTGCTGATATCGGTAACCGTGACACCTTTGTTGGTATGCGTGGTGATGACTGGGGTCAAGTACGCTTCGGTCGTATGTTGACACCTATGTACGAACTGGTTGACTGGCCATACAGTGCTTCAAACATGGGTACGACGTTTGACCGTGGTTGGCGTCCCGGTGAGCGTTTCCACTTTGACCGTAAGAGCCAGCAAATCCGCTTCGACTCACCAATGTTTGCAGACATGGTTAAGTTCTCCATCTCTGGTGGTAACGGTAGCGAAAATACTGAAGACTCCAAATTCTACAGTGGTAGTTTCACTATTAAACCCGTACAAATGTTGACTTTGCACGCTGCATTTGAAAATACCAATGACACGATTTTCGATTCAAAGGAAAGCAAAGTAATTATTGGTACTGACTCACAGGGTAAGGACATTGTTGTTAAACACAACGAGAATGTTGTTGGTGATACGAGCAACTGGTTTGCTGGTTTTGAGCTGCGTCCAATCGACAGTGTGATGATTGCTGCAGCATACAAATCAGGCGAGTTTGACCGCACCGGCGCAGTAACCAATGGTTACGATAAGCGCGAAATCGATGCTTACACCATCCAAGCTAACTACTATATGGGCGCAACTAACTTCCGTCTGGGTTATGCATCTCAAGACGGCGAAACTGATGGCGCGAAAGATGAGTTCCTGAAGCGTGAAACCATCACCGGTGAAGTAGGTCACAGCTTCAATTCTGTATACACCTTCCTGCGTGTAGCGCAGCAAAGTGATGCAGCAGGTAGCTACAAAGGCGAAGATACAATGATTCGTATCGGTACTGAATGGTACTTCTAATCTCTTAGAACGTTGTCTTTATCTCCAAAACGGGCCCTTGTGGCCCGTTTTTCATTTAGGGCATATGGCAAGAAATTGTATTCGATGGAGAGGGGATACGAACAAAATGGAACGCGGAGAATTAAAAATGGCGCTCCCACAGGGACTCGAACCCCGATCGATCGCTTAGGAGGCGACTGCTCTATCCTGTTGAGCTATGGGAGCGTTGGCGCTGATGTGGAGAATATCAACGCCGGATGTTTAGTATACCCAATTGTGCCGTAACGTTAAGGCTTTAAAGAAGTTACTGAGTGTATTTGGTCACCAAGTCGCCGATCTGAATGCTAGAACCCAGCTCGACAGGAGACACCGCAACTTCCGCAGAACTCTCGTAAACACGGGTCACTGACAGGCCAATGGCGCTTTTTTTCATTTGGGTACGGTGAATGCCATATTGATCAGTGAAAGAGGCGTTGTGCCATAGCGCCAGTTCATCACCATGTTTCACACCATGAATACGACCGGCATTGATTTGCCCTGTTTGACCGTTGATCGAGACGATCTCTGGGGTTGTCGCTCTACATGCCAGATTACTTTCGAGATCCAACAAAATATTGCGGCTCATTCGCTGTGCCATTTCGCCATAGGGCGAAGCCCAGAAACGAGCTGTTTTTGTATCGACTTTACTGTGTCGTTCAAACGGCCAGGTAGCGATGTCGCGGTAGATATTTTGATAAATTACCTCACCGGATTTCCCATCAATCACATCAATTGACAATGCCAGTTGACGGTTTGTCTGATCTTTTCTCAGCACTTTTTGGTCAATGGTTGCCGTCATATCAGTAATCGTGCCGACTAACAGATACTGTGCGCCAGTATCTTCCGCCACCATAGTGGCAACATCAGGCTGAGTCGGAGAAATTGAGTAAGGTGTAATACCCTGAACAACAAAGCTTTGTGCTTGGGTTTCAAATTGTCGCTGAAGCAGGACTGTGAAATCATCGCCAAATTGGAAGATGCCGCCCAACGCCGCGTGTTGTGGAGAAACAATATCGAAACGGCCCATGACCAGACCTTTCTTGTATTGATGCTTGTGGCAAGCATTTGCCGTTGGGTAAATATCGATGCGGGCTGTCAATTTCATGACGCCGCCTTTCTCCTTCGTTTCCAGAACCTGAATGTGGCGTATTTCATCACCACTGAACAGATAGTCGTTTTTCGCTTCTTTCAAGTAAGGGCGGATGCTTGTCAGCCCGGCAATATCTGCGCCGGAGAATTTTAATGCCTGATAAATCGCATCTTCCAAGGCTCTTTCTCTTGCCTGCTCTTTGCTTTCCAAAACCGTGCTAACCCCAGTCACTTCGTACCACGCAGCGTTAACAGAGGCAGATGCCAGCGCGATACAAGCGACGAGAGGCTTAAGAATTCTTTTGCGCATAACCTTGGTTTCCAATAGTAGGTATAAAAATTGCTAGACCAGATAACATCGCTGAAAAAGCGGCAAGGTGGTTAGCCAATAAAGCGAGAATATAGCCACTCAATGCAAATAATGTTCCCGAAATAGGGATGAACAGTGGACTGGGCTTTTGCCCTAGGTGTAACAGGTCAGTCCTAAATCGTGTCCGGAGCCAGACGACAATGAAAAACTGGATAGTGATATTACTCAGTCTAGCAACCGTATCTTGCGCCTATAACCCGATTTACAACGGTAAAGAACCGTATTCGGGTAGCCAGTTCCTGTTGCAGCAAACCCCAAGACACACATTGGATTACTTTATGGACGGTTTGGCGGAAGAGTTGTTGGAGACCAACAACTACCTGACTGCCAGAACGCCGATGGCGATTGTGTCTTTTGTCGATGTTGAAGAGATGGATGAAACCAACTGGCTGGGGAACTCCGTGACTGAAGGCATGATTTACCAGATGCAGCGACGCGGCTTTACTGTCATTGACTTCAAAAATACCGGCACCATCCGGGTAACCAAAGACGGCGATTTTTCACTAAGCCGAGATTGGAAAGAGTTACACCCAGAGCAGCAAATCGATTACGTGCTTACTGGCACCATGCTGCGCCAAGGTGGTGGTGTGCTGGTTAATGCCCGCATCGTTGGTATGCGTTCTCGTGTCGTGGTCGCATCGGCACAGGGCTTCCTCCCAGCGGACAGAATTGGCCGCGACATCGATACCTTACGTAAAGTTCGCATTGAAGATGGCGTGATCATCCGTGGCGATCAGCGTAAACATCCTACTGACACCATTATCTTGAAACCGTAATTCTGGAGTGAATATGAAAACTTGGCTAACTCTGGCAATGCTATTGATGTTGACCGCTTGCCAACCTATTACCACTATTCGCTCAGATGACATTTTGACAGCGGTAGGCACGGCATCAATTAGCGCACAACGTGGCGAAACGGAAGAAGAAAAACAGTTCCGTGCCATGAGAGCGTCGAAACTAGAAGCTTATAAAGAGCTGTCTGAGCAAGTGTACGGCATTCGCGTGAGTGGTTTGACCCAGGTGGAGGATCAGCAATTGGGGCAGGATAGAACCCATGGTGCATCAGATGGCATCATCCGTGCGGCAGAAGTGATTGCCAGTTACAAAGTGGGTGACAGCTATGTCACTGAGCTGCAGCTGAATCTGCGTAAAATGAAGAAGATGTCAGATTATGGTGAATCCCATCATGTGCCTAGAGATGACTCGATTATTTTCTAGAAGATAGACATTGGATAAAAAGAAAGCCGCTCAGTAGAGCGGCTTTCTTTTTGGATTCATGCTTAAGTTTCAGGCTTTAACATTAGTGCCTAGTGTTCGGCTGCCTGATGCCTGACCTTCGCTGTCATAAGTCATTTCATTTTTCCCTGCAGCTTCCTGGAACAGGTTACGAAGCTTGTGCATGCTAAGTTGAGCACGCTGAAGTGCAACACCGTTGGCGTCATTTAACTGGTGGCACTTTTCAAGGGACGTTTTGATGCTTGAGATAACCGCGATGCTTTCTTCAGAAGGTGATTGAAGCTCGGGACATTTTGCCAGTTGGGCATCTCGTAGCTGGATGTTTTGAATCAGAGTGAGTTTTTGCTTCGCGCACGCGTTTATGTCGGTTGCCTTTCGGGAGGCAATGGCCGAGGTTTCGTTTTCCATGACTTCAAGCAGCGCGTTAACATTCTCAGCTTGTGCCTGAAGAAGTTGCTCAAAAGAGAGTGCTTCAGACATGACGAATTACTTCATTCCACGAAGATCGTCTTCGTGCTTCATGATGTTTGCAGCCAGTCGGTCTGCATCCACTTTGTACGAGCCGTTAGCGATAGCGGCTTTAATTGCAGCTACCTTCGCGCTGTCAAAATGGGCTTCACTCGCCATTTGCTGATTGAGTGCGCCAATTGCGCGGCTTTCGTCACTCATAGAGAATGCATCCCCGCGATGATTGCGCACTTCGCCAGCATTACCGCTTTCGGCGGCGGTGCTTTGCGTCTTACTTTGGTTGCTTCTGTTCGTGCTCAATGGCTGACCAGAACGCAGATGATCGATACTTGCCATAATAAAGCCTTATCTCTGTCCGAACCTTCTGTTGCTCACAGTATCGGCCGCATTAATATGAACTTTAGCACTTAATTGCATTAAATTAGAATTTTACTACTACTTGACCGACTGCGGTAATTGTACCATCGACTATCCGATTGGATTTGCTGTTACGGACTTTAATTTGCTCACCGAGAGCACCGTCACTTAATGCTGTCCCTTTTGCAATAATATTCAGTCCACTACCGGACGCAGTAATAATCACCTCGTCATTACGGCAGACCATACAGATATCATTACCACTGATGGGCTCGCCAATACCGACCACGCGTTTGATGCGGGAGCCCACAATGGTTGTGCCATCTGTGTAGGTTTGTCCGCGTTGAAAGCGCGCATCGACCAGCTGCACAATCAAGTCATCGTGGGAGATCGTCATGCCCCTGTCCAAGGGACGACGAGCGACAACGACGGGGGTGAGTAGTTTAATTTGCACGGGCACATATACTTGCCAGCCATCTTCTTCACAGCTCACCATCACAGTGACACTCTTATTGAGAGATTGCCTGCCAGGAACATCTGCCTTTAATGGCGAAGGGCAGTGAGACAGCTGTAGGCGACTGTCCAGATTGCTTGCCTGAACTTCAAGCTTTCCATATTCGGGAGCGGTGATCAGAGATTCTACATGCGCTTCTGCGGCTTCTTTTACTGCATCGAGTTGACTTAATGGTGCAGCGGCTATAATTGAGCTAAAGCTATAGAGAAACGTGCCGATAAAGAGCCAGACTAATCGTTGATAACACATATGTCACATATTGGTTAGTATGGTGAATTTAGATGCAGTGATTCCTTCAATTCGCATGCCAAGAATGCGGGTGAAAACGAAGATGTTTGCTGCAATACGATAACAAAAACAGGGCAATATGGAGTTTATCTTATGTCGGGGATTCTTGATACGGTCAATCAGCGTACGCAACTGGTCGGACAAAACCGCTTAGAGCTGTTGACCTTTCGTTTGATGCGTAAGCAGCGTTACGGCATCAACGTTTTTAAAGTAAAGGAAGTACTCCAGTGCCCGAAGCTGACTTCCATGCCAAATTTACATCCGCTGGTTAAAGGTGTGGCACACATCCGCGGACAAACCATTTCAGTTATCGATATGAGTCTGGCAACAGGCGGCATGCCGATCACAGACCCAGAAAACCGCTTTATCATCATTTCAGAGTTCAACCGTTCAACGCAGGGATTCTTGGTGGGTTCAGTAGAGCGAATTGTGAATATGCACTGGGAGTCGATCTTGCCACCACCAGAAGGTACCGGCAGTTCTAACTATCTGACCGCAGTGACTGAAATCGAAGGTGAGCTGGTGGAGATTCTTGACGTAGAAAAAATTCTGAATCAGATATCGCCAGTGAACGAAGACATCAGTGAAGAAGTGCTGGCGAACAAACCTGTGTTTGAGGAAGGCGGCACAGCGCCAACTACCGTATTGGTAGCTGACGATTCAAGTGTGGCTCGTCGTCAGGTGAAGCGTGCAGTAGAAACCATTGGCTACAACGTTGTTTTGGCGCATGATGGACGAGATGCACTAGATAAATTGCAGGGCATGGCGGCGGAAGGCACCATCAATGATCTTGCACTTGTCATCTCTGATATCGAGATGCCAGAGATGGACGGTTACACCTTAACGACTGAAATCAAAAAAGATCCTAACCTCAAAGATCTTCATGTAGTATTGCACTCGTCGCTCAGTGGTGTCTTCAATGAAGCGATGGTACAGCGAGTTGGGGCAGATGCATTCATTCCGAAGTTCGACCCAGATGAACTCGGCGAAGCCGTAATGAACGCGGTGAAAGGTAAAGGTCAAGAAAACTAATCCATGACGAATATAGCGATAACAGAACAAGAGTATCGTGATTTTTGTAAGTACCTCGAAAGCAAATGTGGCATTGTTCTAGGTGATAGCAAGCAATATCTTGTTAGAAGCCGACTCAGCCCTCTGCTAACGCGATACAAGCTTGCTTCAATGACTGAACTGTTTCAGCTTGTTCTTACAAACCGTAACCGCGATCTGGCTGTCTCAGCCATTGATGCCATGACCACAAACGAAACCTTGTGGTTCAGGGATTCCTATCCGTTTGAGGTGCTCGCCAACCGTCTCTTGCCAGAAGTGGCAGAAAGCAAAAGGCCAATCAAAATTTGGTCAGCGGCAAGCTCATCCGGACAAGAACCTTATTCGATTGCCATGACCATTCAGGAAGTGCAGCAAAAGAAGCCGGGTATGTTGGGAAATGTATCGATAACAGCGACAGATATTTCTTCCACCATGCTCGAAAATTGCCGCACCGGTATTTACGACAACCTGGCATTGAGCCGAGGCCTGTCACCGGAACGCAAACGTCAGTTCTTTGAAGATGCCGGCGAAGGGCGAATGAAGGTGAAAGACACGCTCAAACGCATGGTGACCTTCAAGCCACAAAACTTGATGGAAAGCTATGGCATGCTGGGCAAGTTTGACATTATTTTTTGTCGTAACGTGTTGATTTACTTCTCACCTGACATGAAATCCAAAGTGTTGAACCAGATGGCGGGTAGCCTGAACCCAGGCGGTTATCTGTTGCTGGGTGCATCAGAATCCCTGACGGGGCTGACAGACAGATTTGATATGATCCGTTGTAACCCCGGTATCATCTATAAATTAAAGTAGGTTTTACCTACGTCTCGGAAAAGCGGCACAGAAGTTGCCGCTTTTTTTGTATCTATTGAAAAGCGCATTGCCGCTTAACAAATAGCCGGATACTACTAAGTTTATGATTTTATAGATGCTAACACCTTTGGTGAATGAGGTTTTAAAGTTGGCATCTTACTTGCAAATTATCCGGTAGAAGATTTTTGGAGGTGCCGTATGGCGATATCATTCGACAAAGCGCTTGGCGTTCATCAACACACAGTCGGTGTGCGTGCTCAAAGGGCGGAAACCCTGTCGAGCAACTTGGCAAACGCCAACACGCCGGGCTACAAAGCGCAGGATGTTGACTTCGAACGTGCGCTGCAAGCGGCAACCTCTGGGGCAAACTTTGGCCTGAGTCGTACCAACGAGCGGCATATCCCTGCCACCTCTCAGGTGAACGGCCAGAAAATGTACCGCATTCCAAACCAGCCTGATACCGGCGACGGCAACACCGTTGATGCGCAGGTAGAACGTAACCTGTTCATGCAAAACGCCCTTGAATATCAAGCGTCATTGGATTTCCTTGGCTCCAAGTTTAAAAACATGTCCAAGGCACTGAAAGGGGAATAATGGATGAGTCTGTTTAACGTATTTAATGTCACAGGTTCTGCCATGAGTGCAGAGTCCGTTCGACTCAACACCACCTCCAGTAACTTGGCAAATGCTAACTCAGTGAGCAGTTCAGCGGCAGAGACGTACAAAGCACGTCATCCTGTGTTCGCAGCAGAGCTAAACAAATACCAGCAAGGCGATAGCGTACCGGTTCGTGTTGCAGGTATTGTTGAAAGCCAAAAGCCACTGCGCGCAGAGTATAACCCTGAGCATCCAATGGCCAATGCGGAAGGCTATATTTACAAGCCCAATGTCAACGTGATGGAAGAAATGGCTAACATGATTTCAGCATCCCGTTCTTATCAAACCAACGTAGAAGTGGCAGAAGCGAGCAAACAAATGCTGATGCGCACACTACAAATGGGCAAATAAGGTAGGAGTACGGCACTATGAATCCTATTGACGGCGCAGGCGGAGCAGGTGGCGGTAGCTACATCGACCAGCTAAAAGCGCTGCAAGAAAAACAACGTGCTGAGCGTGGTGATACTGGTGAGAAAGTCACTGGCCAGACCGACCTTAAGCAAGAAGATTTTCTGTCACTGCTGACCAAGCAGTTGGCAAACCAGGATCCGTTCAAGCCTGTTGATAACGAGCAGATGATTGCACAGATGGCATCATTCGCGACCGTAGACGGCATCGGCAAAATGAACGACCAATTCGGTTCCCTGAATGCGGCCATGACATCCAGTCAAGCGCTGCAGGCATCCTCTCTGGTAGGTCAGGATGTATTGGTTCCAGGTAACGAAGGCTTCAAATCAGCGGAAGGTGGCATTGCCGGTATGGTGAAACTGCCACAGGCCCTGAACGATGTGATTGTCCGAATCCAGAACGAGCGTGGCGAGTTGCTGAGAACCTTTAGCATGGGTGCCAAGTCTCCAGGGGATCACCGTGTTGAGTGGGACGGCAAAGACGATGCTGGCAACCCACTGCCGGAAGGTAATTACAAAGTCAACGTAAGCGGCAACATTGATGGTAAGTCTCAGGATCTTGAGCTTTCCACCTACGCGAACGTCAACAGTGTTCTATTGGGGAATGGCGACGGTAACGTGATGTTGAACATCGCCGGTTACGCATCTCCGGTCAAGCTCACCGAAGTGCTTGAAGTAGGTAAATCATCCAGCCTTGGCAACGTGAGCAAGAGCTAAAAGGACAGAGGAGTTCCAGCAATGGCTTTAAATATCGCACTGAGTGGCCTGGCGGCAGCTCAAAAAGACATGAATACCACCAGTAACAACATTGCGAACGCCAACACTTTTGGTTTTAAAGAGTCGCGTGCTGAGTTTGGTGACGTTTACTCTGCGTCGATCTTCTCGAACGCAAAGACCACAACGGGTAGTGGTGTGCAAACCTCGATTGTTGCGCAGCAGTTCCATGAAGGCTCCAGTATCTACACCAATAACCCGCTGGACTTGCGCGTGAGTGGTAACGGTTACTTCGCGGTTGCTAACGACAACCTGGCAACGCAAAACAACGTGTTGACCCGTAACGGTGCTTTCCACCTTGATAAAAACAACAACATTGTTAACTCAGAGGGTCAGTTCCTGCTGGGCTACAACGTTGATAATGAAACATTGCAAGTCGGTTCTTTTGAGCCGAAAGCGCTGAACGTGCCAGATCAGTTTGGTCAGCCACGTGCATCTGAAAATGTCGATATTGGTTTGAACCTGCCAGCAGGTGGCGCAGAGAAAGATCCAGCGCTATTCAATCCTGAAGACCCAGACACATACAACAAATCGACATCAGCCACGATCTTTGACTCACTGGGTCAGCCATACAAACTGACCACTTACTACGTCAAAGATAACGTGACACCGAACAAGTGGGCTGTTTATTACACGGCAACAGACGCGACCGGTGAAAAGCCGCTGAGTCTGACTGCCGGTGAATTCACCAGTGCAACCGGTCAGGTCGGTCACTCGATTGAATTTAACAGCGACGGTTCAGTGAATACCGTAAACAATGGCGCGCCAATCCAGACCGTAGAGTTTGGTCCTAACGGTGCTGGCCTTGAAATGAACGGTGCCGACGGTTCACAAGCGTTGACGATCAACTTTGAAGAACCAACCCAGTACGCATCGCCATTTGAAATGCGCAAGTTCACGGAAGATGGTGCGACCACGGGCTATCTGGCCAAAGTGGATATCGACCCGAAAGGCACCATCATGGCGACTTACAGTAACGGTGAAAACGTTGCACTGGGTCGTGTGGCACTGGTTCGAGTATCTAATCAGCAAGGCCTTTCCCAGGCTGGTAATACCCAGTGGAAAGTGACCCAGCAGTCAGGTGAAGCTGTATGGGGTGAAGCGATGCAGGGCGCGTTCGGTAAAGTGAAAAGCGGTACCATTGAACAGTCAAACATCGACATGACCCAAGAGCTGGTGGACTTGATTACCGCACAGCGCAACTTCCAGGCGAACTCACGCTCGCTGGAAGTAGGTAACCAGATGCAACAGACGATTCTCCAGATTCGTTAATCGCTATATGTGTTCTTTTGCCGCTCGGCGACCGGGCGGCAATTCTTTTCCCAGAATTATTCTTATCTTTCTCCTCAATCTGCTCACTTCTCGCACTAACTTGTTGTAATTCGATAATATTACATTTTGGCACTCTTCTTGCTTACTTTAATGCATAAGCGACAGGAGAACGTCTTAATGGATCGCGCACTATTTCTCGCCATGAGTGGCGCCAAACAAGATATGCAGGCTTTACAGCTGCGTGCCAACAACCTGGCAAACGCCAGTACCACTGGCTTTCGCGCAGACCTGGAACAGGCTCGTGCTATGCAAGCATACGGAGAAGGCTTACCGACCCGTGTGTTCAACATGACAGAGCGTCCTGGGTACAGCTTTGCACAAGGTTCAACTATCACCACTGGTCGTGAACTTGACGTTGCCATTAAAGGTGACGGTTGGCTGGCGGTTTTGGATGGCACAGGTCAAGAGGGCTACACCCGAGTCGGTAACCTAAAAGTTGACCAAACGGGAATGCTGCAAAATGGTCACGGCCATTTGATCCTGGGAGAGCGTGGCGCGCCAATCTTCCTTCCTTTACCGGTTTCGAAAATTGAAATCGGGACTGACGGTACAGTGTCTGTGTTGCCACAAGGCGCGCCACCGGAAGCGATGGAAGAAGTCGACCGCATCAAGCTTGTCCGCCCGAATAACGATGAGCTTTTTAAAGACAAAAACGGTGTATTCAAGCCGATTAATCCCGGCACCGTGTATGAAGCTGACGCAGGAGTGTCACTTCTGACTGGCGCACTGGAAGGCAGTAACGTCAACCCGATCAATGAGATGACGGGACTGATTGACCTTCAGCGTCACTTTGAAATGCAAGTCAAACTAATGAAAACCGCAGAGGAAATGGATCAAGCATCTAACTCTCTGCTGCGCATGGGTTAATTGAGAGGAATTCAGTATGCATCCAGCACTGTGGGTGAGTAAAACCGGCCTAGACGCACAACAGACCAACATTTCGACCATTTCGAATAACTTGGCGAACGCCTCGACAGTGGGCTTTAAAAAGTCCCGCGCGGTTTTTGAAGATCTGTTTTATCAAAACATCAACCAGCCTGGCGGTCAGTCTTCACAGAACACCGAACTGCCAAGCGGCTTGATGTTGGGGGCCGGTTCGAAAGTGGTGGCAACGCAGCGCGTTCACACCAATGGTAATGCCCAAACTACCAACAACGCCCTCGACTTGATGATCGAAGGCGACGGCTTCTTCCAGATTTTGCTGCCAGACGGCAACATCGGTTACCAGCGCAACGGTCAATTCACGCTGAATGACGAAGGCGTGATTGTGACCTCTGGTGCGGGCTATCCACTGGAGCCAGAAATTGTCGTACCGCCGGATGCCATTCAGGTGACTATCGGTACTGATGGCGAAGTCTCTGCGAGATTGCGTGGACAGCAGGCCAATGCCGTTATCGGACAGATCACGACAGTTGACTTCATCAACCCAGGCGGTCTTGAGCCTATCGGGCAAAACCTCTACCTGCCAACGGGCGCGAGTGGCGACCCACAAGAGGGTGTACCGGGTCTTGATGGCCTTGGCAGCGTCAGACAATCAATGCTGGAAACCTCCAACGTTAACGTCACCGAAGAATTGGTCAACATGATCGAAGCGCAGCGGGTTTATGAAATGAACTCCAAAGTGATTTCGTCTGTCGACCAGATGCTGAGCTACGTCAACCAGCAGCTATAAAGGAGTAAAAGGCGGATGAAAAAGTTACTGATCACAGGATTTATGCTGGCGACGGTTTCCGGTTGCGAAATGATGAATCCAGAAGCCTTTTTGGCGGAAAATCAAAGCGAAGTCGTGCAGGGCACAACAGAAACTGACGCGGTTGAAGGTAATACCGAACCGGGTAGTGAAGGGCTGATTGGCCTGCTTCGTGAACGCGAAGATCCGGTAGCTGGTGATCCAAACTGGACACCACTTCATCCGACCCGCCAGCCGGAACACTATGCGACGGCAACAGGCTCGCTGTTCAGTGCAGTGAGTGCGCAAGATCTTTACGATGACACCAAACCGCGCAGCATTGGCGATATCGTGACTGTGATGCTGGAAGAGAAAACGCAGGCGAAAAAGAGCGCCAGCAGCGACGCGGCAAAATCGAGCGACCTGAGCATGGACCCACTGTCGTTAGGTGGTCAGGAAGTGACGATTGGCGACCGCAACCTGTCATATGCCGCCGCGCATGATAACTCTACCAGCGGCTCGACCAGTGCAGACCAGAGCAACAGCATTTCCGGTTCGATTTCCGTTGAAGTGATTGATGTGATGTCGAACGGTAACTTGCTGATCCGTGGTGAGAAATGGCTGACGCTGAACACTGGCGATGAATATATCCGTTTGAGCGGTACGATTCGCCCAGACGACATCACGTCAGAGAACACCATCGCCTCGACGCGTATTTCCAATGCCCGCATCCAGTATTCAGGCACTGGCGATCGTCAGGATACGCAGGATCAGGGATTCTTGGCACGATTCTTTAATGTCGTTCTATAACGCATAGAAAAGATGCCGGAGAATTGACGTGAAGAGTTGGCTAAAGCTGTTTTTAATCGCCCTATTGGTTGCCCCAGCGGCACAAGCTGCCCGCATTAAAGATGTGTCGGAAGTGGCGGGTGTACGTAGCAACCAATTGGTGGGATACGGATTGGTGGTAGGTCTTGCCGGAACAGGTGAGAGCACGCCGTTTACCGATCAAAGCTTTAATGCCATGCTGAAAAACTTCGGCATTCAATTGCCACCGGGCACCAAACCGAAAACCAAGAATGTGGCAGCCGTAGCCGTTAGTGCTGAGTTGCCGCCATTTTCAAAGCAAGGCCAGAAAATTGACATCACAGTGTCGTCCATCGGTTCTGCAAAGAGCTTGCGCGGCGGTACGCTGGTACAAACCTTCATGAAAGGTCTGGATGGTAAAGTCTATGCCGTGGCACAAGGTAACCTGATTGTGGGTGGCTTCAGTGCGGAAGGTGCAGACGGTTCATCTATCGTCGGTAACACGCCAACTGTTGGCCGCATCACCAACGGCGCGACGGTCGAGCAGGAAGTGCCTTCACCGTTTGGCCGTGGCGATCACATCACTTTCAACCTGTTCGAATCGGACTTCACCACCGCGCAGCGCATGGCGGACTCCATCAACAGTTTCCTTGGGCCAAATACCGCATCAGCAATGGATGCCACCTCAGTGCGTGTCCGTGCACCCCGTGATCTGTCCCAACGTGTTGCCTTCCTTTCTACGGTAGAAAACCTAGAGTTTGTTCCGGCCGATGCTGCGGCAAAAATCATCGTGAACAGCCGCACGGGCACCATCGTGGTGGGTCAAAACGTACGTCTTCGTCCTGCGGCCATCACACATGGCGGCATGACAGTCACCATTAACGAAAATCTGCAGGTCAGCCAGCCAGGTGCATTCTCTGGCGGTGAAACCGTCGTCGTGCCGGATTCCGGTGTGGAAGTGACGGAAGAAGATGGCCGCATGTTCCACTTCAAACCCGGTGTTACGCTGGATGATTTGGTTCGCGCCGTTAATGGCGTTGGTGCGGCACCCTCGGACTTGATGGCAATCTTGCAGGCGCTCAAGCAAGCGGGCGCTATCGACGGTCAACTGATAGTGATTTAAGCCATGAAAGCACCATTAGATACCGGATTTATTCACGACCTCAGCCGATTGGACATTCTTCGCCAGAAAGCGGCGAACGGCGAGCAATCAGACGACGCCTTGCACGCAGCGGCAGAACAGTTTGAAGCTCTGTTTACCCAAATGCTGTTCAAATCGATGCGAAGTGCCAACGAAGCCTTCGAGTCAGATTTGATTGATAACCGCACGTCCAAATTCTATGAACAAATGGCAGACGAACAGCTTTCTAGTGCGCTTTCCCGCGAAGGCTCGTTGGGGCTGGCCGATCTGATTGTTCAGCAATTCAAAGGATTGCAAAACAGCGAACCGATGGATGTGGGTGACAACAGCGCGAGCGATCGTATTCGCCTGCAGCAAACGCTGCCACTCGCGCCAAACATGACGGAAGAGGAGGCTGCACAGCAAGTATTGCCGCCGCTTTCTGATGACACCGTTATTCCAAGCGCTCACATGTTGGCGCAGCAAAATGCTGTACCAAAAGTAGAAGCCAGTAAGCCTTTTGAAACCCCGGATGAGTTTGTTAGCCGCTTAACGCCATACGCGAAAAAGGCCGCTCGTACCTTAGGGACAGATCCTGCCATTTTGATTGCGCAAGCCGCACTGGAAACGGGTTGGGGCAAGAAAGTGATCGCCAATGCGCGTGGTTCCAGCCATAACCTTTTTAACATCAAAGCGGATCCCCGCTGGGATGGTAACAAAGTAGCCACCCAGACGCTGGAATTTCATGATGATATCCCGGTGCAGGAAATGGCGTCATTTCGTGCCTATGCTTCATATGAAGACAGTTTCAATGATTACGTGAGTTTTCTGAACCGGAATCCGCGTTATGCCACCGCCCTACAACAGACCGCAGAGCCTGAACAGTTTATCCGTGGTCTGCATCAAGCGGGCTATGCAACGGATCCTAAGTACTCCGACAAAGTGATCAGTGTGTTTAACCGTGTTAAAGGCATGATGGAACAATAATCCGCAAGGGCGGTTTGTTGTTTTCCGCTCTGTCGCAGCGAAAGGTGAAGGCAAATGGCAGAGCAACTACCCAAGCAGGAAAGAGAACCCGAACAGGGACCAAAAACCATCTCAGAGCATGCCAGCGGCTCAATCCACAGCGATCCGTTTATCCGCTCATTTCTGGAGAGAACTCCGAAGGATGTTGCGGAATCCTTCACCGATGCGCAATTACTCCAGCTTAAACTCATGTTTGGCACCCGTGCGAAGGCTCGCCATGCCATCGATTTCAGAACTGTCATTGGTGGGTTTGGGTGGAACTACTACCTGGTATTCCTCTTTGGCCGTAACCGCCGTGAACTTACCCGTGCAGAAGAGAAGGCAGCCAATGCCGGACGTGTACTGGTTTTGCTATTGAGTAGCTTCGTACTGTTCTCAATTGTGATCACCTCTCTCTATTTGCTGAAGTCATTCCTGGGTATCGATCTTTTGCCCAATTTCTCGCTGGGGCTTTGGAGCTGGCTTAACAGTTGATACTGTTTGGCGGCAATCCCTTGCCTTTGGCGGCACAAGTCGACGCCAAGTTGTTGAAAGTATCACCCATCTCATTGAATTTTAGACCTTATACCCTGTGGCACGATTCTTGAATTATTCTGCTCAATAGACAATTTCGTAGGTTATGCGTTTCCGCATACGGGGGCAGAATGGGGTTTGATCTGCTGACGCTCGGTTCTCAGGGCGTTCTGACAGCACAGCGGCAGCTGAACACAACGGGTCACAACATCTCGAACGTGAATACTGATGGCTACAGCCGTCAGTCCGTTGAGCAGCGTGCCAATGACTCTGCCTATTGGTCGGCAAACCAATGGGGCCACGGCGTGCACGCGGCAGCCGTTCGCCGCAACTACGACAAGTTTGCCGTTAACGAATTGAATATCACCACCTCTGCATTGGCTCACGCTCAAACCCGTAACAGTCAACTCACCATGTTGGATGACATGATGTCTCACTCTGCGAAGAAAATTCCAGAGAACATGAATGAGTTCTATGGCGCGGTAAAAGGGCTGGCAGACAGCCCAAGTGACATGGGCGCCCGTAAAGTGGTGCTGGAAAAATCTCGTCTGGTTGCTGCCGGTCTCAACGACATCAATAATGTTCTGCAAAACCAGGAAGCGGATACCACCGTCCAAATCGACGCCACACTAAAACGCATGAATGACATTGGTGCGGAGATTGTGGATATCCATAAAGCGATCCTTAAATCGCAGGCGGTGGATAACGATTTGCTTGACCGTCACCAGCAGCTTATCAATGAGCTCTCTGAATTTACCCAAGTCAGTGTGAACCAGCGTGATGATGGCTTGTATAACGTCATTATCGGTAGCGGTCATACATTGGTTTCCGGCTTGCATGCCAGTGAACTGCAAACGGTGCCGGGCACACCGGACTACCAGAAACGCCGTTTAGCACTGGTGGAAGGTAAAGCACTCAAACCCATCGACAATGGTGACATTCGCGGCAAGCTGGGGGCGATGTTCGAATACCGTGATAACACGCTGGCACAGGCCCGTGATGAACTTGGCCGCTTAGCCGCAGGCTTTGCCATGTCGATCAACGAGCTGCAATCGCAGGGTTTTGATCTTGCTGGTCAGGTGGGTGAAAACATTTATGTGGATTTCAACAGCGAAGACTTCGCCCGTGATCGCGTGGTGAAAGCGTCGGATTCCACAGCCGAACTGAAAGTCTATATCGACGAATTGGCGCAACTGAAAATTGGCGATTACCACTTGAAGTTTGATGGTAGCCAATACACTTTGGTCGATCCGGAAAAGAACATGGTTGCTGTTACGCCTTCCGGTTCGCCACCGTCGATTGAATATGATGGTTTGCGCATTCAGGTTGATGTAGGTCTGGCTGCGGGCGAACGCGTCATTCTCCGTCCAGTGCGTCAAGGTGCCGGCCAGATTGCCGTCACCATGGAAGACCCGGCAAAAATTGCCGCCCAGAGTTATATCAGCTCCACCTCTGTTATCACTGGTCAGGGAAATCTGAAAGTGCTTCAACAAGGCGCGCAACAAGAGTTTCAGGTGGCGATTTCTCCTGATGCCTCTCAATTCGCTGTTCTGGACATGAAAGGCAATATTCTCCTTGCACCGCAAGCCTATCCGCCAGCATCTCCGGTGACTGTCAATGGCACCACGTTTGAGCTGACACCGGGCGCGGCGGCAGAAGATATCTTTGCAGTGAGTTTGCTTCCTGCCGACGGTGAAAACGGTAACCTTATCCGCATGCAGCAGCTTCAAACCCAGAAACTGATGGATGGTGGCCGTTCCAGTCTGATTGACGTTTATGAAGGCCTGAACACGGATTTAGGTGTACAGAAAGCCTCCTTTGCCCGCCTTGAGGATGTCAGCCGCGTTGAACATGATGCAGCGGCTGGGCGTGTAGCAGAGATCTCCGGGGTTAACCTCGATGAAGAAGCGGCAAACATGATGAAATTCCAGCAAGCCTACATGGCGTCTTCCCGAATCATGACCGCCGCGAATGAAACCTTTGAAACTCTGCTGAATGCAACCCGATAAGGATCTGAGTGATGATTAGCCGTATTGCCAGTTTTCACAACTACCAGTCAGTCTCGAATGACCTGATGCGTCAGCAGGTGAAGTTGCAGGATAACCAAGACCAGCTTGCCACGGGTAAGCGTGTGCTGACAGCGGGGGACGATCCAGTTTCCTCGATTTATATCCAGAACTTCCGCCAGCAGGATAAACAGCTCGATCAATACATCGATTCGATCACCCTTGCCCGCAACCGCCAAACCCGTGCGGAAATCGCGGTGGATGATGCCGAACAGTTGGTCGATAGTGCGAAACGTAAGACGATGGAAATGATCAACGGTTCCTTGTCTGATGATGACCGCACGGCTCACCGCCAGGATCTCAAAGGTCTGTTCGACAACTTCATGAATCTGGTCAACGCGAAAGATGAATCAGGCAATTTCCTGTTCTCTGGTACCCAGTCCAGTAAGCAACCTTTCTATCGCGACAGTGCGCTGAATGTGCGTTATGCCGGCGACAGTTATCACCGCACCGCGCAAGTCGCTCCGGCGGTTGAAGTGCAAACCAGCGATCCGGGCGATCAGGTGTTTATGGAAATCAAAAACCCGTTCGGTGACTATCAACCGGAATACGATTTGAACAGCGGTTCCTTGCTGTTGCTGGCACAAGCCAAAAACACCAATAATGCTGATAACTCTGACTATGCGGTGAGCTTTAGCGTGGATAGTGGCGGCCAAACCACTTATGAGCTGACCCAAAATGGCAGCGTGGTCAGTGCCGGTGTCTACGATCCGCAAAACGGTGTGCAGTGGGGAACACTTAGCCTGAGTTTTGAGGGCGAAATGCTGGATGGTGACAAGATTGTGCTGGAGCGTCAGGATACGTTTAACGTGTTTGATGCGTTCAAGAAAGGTATCGAGCTATCACACGAGAGTATCTTCAATGCTTCAGCGACGGCAGAGTTGCATCAGGTCACCGAACAGTTTTCTGCTGCGTTCAAGCATCTCAACAAAGCACGCTCTGAAGTCGGTACCCGTCTGACGACGTTGGACAGACAGGAAGGCATGCACAAAGACTTCAAGCTGGTGCTTAACCGCTCGCTTGGCACCATGGAAGATTTGGATTACTCGACAGCGGTGATCGACATGAATGAAAACATGTTGGCATTGCAGGCTTCTCAGCAGGCTTTTGCCAAGACCAAAGATCTCTCGCTCTTCAACTACATCTAACGTGATTGAGTTCCCAGACACTGGGAACTCTTATTCTACCCAAACAGCTTCCTGAATTCGGTTGGGGTCATCCCTTTTGCTGTTTTGAATTGCCGGTTGAAGTTCGACAGGTTAGAAAATCCCACCCGCTCCGCCACAACTGACACTGGGATATTGGAGCGCACCAGTATCTCGCAGGCTTTTCCAAGTCGATAATTTTTAAGGTGATCTGAGAAGCTGTCATCGAAATGCTTTTCAAACATCCGGTACACCGAGCTTTCACTCATGTGGAGGTGGCTGCATATATCTTGAACAGATATTTGCGCATTGTAATTGTCGGCGATAAACTGCTGCGCTTTTTCCAGCTTGTCGAGAATTGGCGTATCTTTCGCCACGTAAAAGCAGAAAGGGCGAGAAGTCAGTGTTTGCGCTGATTTGTCTTCACACAGCAGCATAAGGATTTCCACCACCCGCACAAACTGTGCGGCAGGTTTCAGCTGCGACGCGCCATTCATCAAAGGGTACAAAGCATCGAACGTCGCTTTGGACAACATCAGCCCTTTGTTTGCGCGTACCAACATGTCACTGACGGCAGACAATGCCGGCACCGTGACCACCAGGGATTGAATCCAAGACTGATCAAGCCAGAGCACATGTGAGCTGCTGGGGCGTTCCGGCGTGGCCGTCGAAGCCACTCGGGTCAGCATATGCGGTAAACCGGGACCGGTGAGATAGGCATAACCATGTGCCGCTTCGCCGACGTAATCATCAATGATGATTTTACCGGGTGCCACATGATGAGGGTCGTAGTACAGCACCAGCTCGATTTCATCGTGGTAATGCCAGCCGCACTGCACGCCAATCTTAGGCTCGGTGCAATGGTAATCCGTAAAGTGCCAGCTAGGGCTGACGGCTTTATGAACACGTTCAATGGTTGGCCGCATGAAGTTCTCTCGCTTGGTAAAGGTTGGTGCAGTTGTAGTTTTACCCGGATTGTCAGTGGGTTGGAAGAAATTGAATGAATAGTATCAGCGGTTGCTCGATAGCTATCACACGAGGTGCATATTTGTCCCTAAACTGCATCGCAAATAAGAAAGAGATAGTCAGACAGACTGTTCAATCAGACGTTCGTGTACACCATTTTTATGGGAAATAATTCATGAAAAACTACGTAAGTTTTTTGACCAATAAAGCCGCGCTTTGTTACCTGCTGGTCAGCTTGTTTGCTGGTCTCGGCGGTGGCTTTTTCTATCCACTTTTAGGGATTTTTGTTGTCGATGGATTGGACGCCACGCCGTTGCAAATGGGCGTGTTTCTCGCCATCTCGATTTTTAGCGGAGTGATGGTTTCGCAGCGTATTGCCAAGTTGTCAGATGTGGGTTGGGAACGCCGCCAAATCATCTTGCTGGCGCAAGGCGCGTTTATCGTTGTGATGGCACTGTTCATGATGATCCGCGACTTCTATCTGGCTTTGGCTGTGATGATCTTCATCTCGAGCTTTTCGGCCGCCGCTTTACCACAGACTTTTGCACTTGGCCGCGAGTTTGCGGACAAGAACCTTGGCGATAACAGCACGCTGTTTGTATCGCTGATGCGCGCCATGATGTCCTTGTCTTGGGTTATTGGCCCGCCACTGGCTTTCATCCTGTACGATGCCTTCGGTTTTAACGGCGCATTCTTGTTTGCTGCTGTCACCATGGTGATTTCGGTATTGATTGTTTGGCGTATGTTCCCGTCAACCAAAATCAAAGAAACGGATACTCAAGGTGAAGTAGAAGTGCGCCTGTCATGGCGCAAAATCCCGGGAGCGCCGTTATATCTGGGTGCGGTGTTCATGTTGTTTTTGGCCAACAACATGTATGTCATGTCGATCCCTTTGTATGTGACAAAGGAACTGGATATGGCAGGATCAGTGGCGGGTCAGTTACTCGGCTTGGCAGCGTTTGTGGAAATTCCCGTGATGGTACTGGCGGGCCTGTGGGCTGCTAAAATTGCCCCTCAACGCCTGATGGTGCTCAGTGCGGCAGCGGCATGCCTCTTCTATGCCTTGCTGTTTAATGCGGGTGCACTTTGGCAAATGTATGCGTTGCAAATGCTGAACGGCTTGGCGGTTGGTATCAGTGCAAGTCTCGGGATGGTGGTGATTCAGAACAAGATGCCAAACCAGATGGGTGTGGCGACAACCTTGTTCAATAACGCCATCATGATTGCAAGTTTGGCATCCAGCGTGACGGTTGGTTTTGTTGCTGAGCTCTACAACTATCACACCGTGATTTTGGCGATGCTGTTGGCAGGCGCTGTGGCTTTTGGTTTGTTGCTGCTATCGGCAAGAGAGACCCGACGCCCATCATGCCCATCGCAGTTGGTCGCGGAAGCATAAAAGTCACTACACAGTCAAAAGGTCAGCACATGCTGACCTTTTTCTTTTTGATACCAAAGCTCAATAGACCGTATTTATGCGTTGGCCACCACGTCTTTCAGGGCGCGACGAGGGCTGGGGATCGCGGTCAGGGTTGGGTAGCCAGCCCGGAAAGCAAAAGTGGCGGATTGAGGTTTGCCGGATAACGCGCGCAGGTCGTCTGCAAAAGTCTGCGGCTGTTCTAGCTGTTTTTGTCTGTCTATCACTTCACAGGTTTGGTTAACTGGCTGCATCGAAATACCTTGTGTCGTCGCCCAAAGATGAATGCGTTGCCACAATCTGCCTGCTTCAATGTTCTGCTTTGAGCTATAGAGATTATTCAGTGTGATCAAGCCATGCATTGGTGTGGATTCCATGGTGCGTTGCGTACCTTCAATCCAATATTGATTCGATGACTCTTCAGATAAGGTCGGCATGATTTTACTGATGGCTCTGATGGCCGGAGGCAACCCAGCAGTATCAATGTAAACACCATCACGGTGCGCTTGCATCTCTTTATGGCTCAGTCTGAACCACCGGAAACTGTCAGAAGACATCTGATGATCGGCGGCAATAAAGCGGGTGGCATTGACCGTTTGTTGGGTAAAGTCGTCACGGTGTGCTTTTGTGGTCAGCAGGGAAAGGCTGACATCAGGAAAGCTCTCGTTGGCAATTGCCGTTAATGCTGACATTGACGAAGCATCGATCGGCGTATCGCGCTGGTATTCCCCCCGATCGGTATGTCGGTGACCAATGGCTTGGTAAAGCTCGCTTTGCTCCTGCTTTCCTGTCGGTGTCAGGGTTATCGTCGCGACATGCATAGGCACGCCGCTCCAGGTTTGTTTGGTCAGGTCTGTGTCGCCAAGCAATACTGTCGCTTCAAACCCGAACGCGGGAGCGGCTTGAACCATATTCTCTACGGCGCATCCCAAACCTATGCAAAGTTCACGGCCATAAACATCCATGGTGCCCAAATGGCGCGCTGTATCTGCGTAGAGCCAAATCGCATTGTCGCGCAATTCAAAAATCCAAGGCTGGGTATTGTGGGGGTTTGCGGCAAGCACGGCTGCGTTAATGATGGCGAGTTCACCGCTTTTTGACGCCGATTGCCAGTCGGTCCAAGGTGTAAATGGCTCACCTTTACCGACGCTGAATACGCCGTTATCAACCGCACGATAGACGGTACCGCCAGCGACCACAACACCGACACCCATCAATCCTTTTAAAAACTTACGGCGGCCATTTGTTTCTTCACGCATTTTTCTTCCCTCGTTCCCTTTGCATTTTTTTCAAATGTTAGTATCGGAGCCATGACAGTCACAGAGACCGTAGACATCAAATAGGGACTCTGGTCATCAAGGGATGGAAATGGACACTTCACCAACGTTGGTCATGGGCTTTTTGCTGGGGCTCGACAGGATCCTGTCAGATTTGGGATGGGATACCGAAGCGATTAAAACACAGCTAAAACTGCCGAAAGACTTAAAAAGCTCGCCAGATGAGAGATGCGGGCTTAATACCTATAACGCGTTCTGGAAACTGGCTTTGGCTCAGAGAAACGATCCGCTCCTTGGATTTAGGGTTGGCATTGATCCGGATTTCAAAGGTGCAAGTGCATTAGGCCAGGCCGTCAAACATAGCCCGACGTTGCGTCATTCTCTGCAGCAACTCAGCGAAATGTCACCGCTGCTAAACCAAGCTCAGCGTATCGTATTAGTGGAAGAGGAGGATATTGTCTACCTGCGGATACTGAATGAAAACGAGGCGTGGGAACTGGAGAAACATACAGACAGGATGCTGGGCGGCTTCGTGGCCTTCTCTGGTCAGAATTTGCCGCCGGATGCGGTCCAGAATGCGCATATCGAATTGACCCGCCATTTATCTGAGGCAGAACAAACAGCAGCCAGCCAATTACTGGGGTGTGAAGTGTTGGGCAACAAAGCATTTAATCAACTGGTCTTCGACACAAGATTCCTCAACATGCCGTTAAGTGGCAGTAATGAATATATTCATGGCGTTTTATCGGAACATGCCAGGCAATTGATGCAAGAGATTGCCGCTTCGGGTTCCTTTACCAATGAAGTGAAAAAGCGGATTGTGGACAGTCTTCATCACCAAAAAGCGAGTGCAGAAGAGATTGCAGACAGTCTCGGGGTCAGCGCGCAATCGCTATACAGAAAGCTCAAAGCCGAAGGGGAAACCTTTCAGGATATTCTGGATACGACTAGGCATGATTTGGCTGTGGCTTACTTAAAGCAGGGCAGGCTGAGTATTAAGGAAATCAGCTATTGGTTGGCATTTTCGGAGCCCAGAGCTTTTCACCGAGCTTTCCGGCGCTGGGAAGGGTGCACGCCGAAAGAATTTGTTCAGTGAATTCAGAAAAAAGGCCGCATCACTATGATGCGGCCTTTTTGTTTTGGCTGTGAATCAGTTTGCTTGAATGTGGCGTACAATGGATTCCAGCAGCGGATATTTGTTTTCCAGCATAGGTGGGTAGAAGTAACCAAACTCGCTGTCGCAATACAAAGGTTCAGGCTGGTTGAAATCAGACTCTTCCGTGCCGGCAAAGAATACATGGCAAGGTGTGCCAACGGCAGTGGTCAGACGATGCACTGCGGTACCCGCAGTGATCACTGCATCTAATCCTTTAATCACCGCAGCAGTGCCTTCAAAGTCATCGCGCAGATCCAGACCATCAAGCTGCATGATGCGCACGCCGGAAAGCTTTTCAATCTTGTTGAGTTCTTTGCTGCAATCCCCGTATTGAAGATTGATAAACACCGCATCCGGGAATTGCTTCACCAAGTGCGCGACTTCTTCTGCGATCAGGTAATGGATGTTACGGGTTGCGGCGGCAAGGCCACTTCGCCAACAAATACCAATCAGTTTCTTGTCTGCGTTAACTGAACGAATCTCTGCTAATTTCGATTGCCAGTGCGTTTTGGTGTCTTCCGGCAAATTCACGTAACCAGACTGGTAAACGTGACGGCCATGTTTTTCAAAGCAGATGCCAGCCAGACTGCCGCCCGCCACCCAAGAGGTAATGTCGTTCATCACTGCCTCTGGAATATGAATGCTTTCGCCTTCAATACGTTTGATCGGCACCATGATTGCCTCTGGATACGCGCGGTTGAGCACAGATTCCAAGCGAGGGTCACAGGCGACGTAAACCTTTTGGGTGTTTTCCAAAACCAAAGCAAGATTATGGAAATAAAGGATTTCATCCCCCACGCCTTGCTCTGGCATCACCAGAACAACGTCATCTTTCGGGCGTTCAAGGTTCCACTGAGGCATGTTGCCACTGTATTGGAGGCGACGATGGCAAGTCAGGCCGAGCTCATTGGCACGGTAGTAGTTTTCCCATTCGCCGAGGGTACGGTAAACAAAACTGATGTTGAAACCCGCTTCTACATCGTCAGGGTATTGGGCAATGTAATCTTCAAGCAGGGCTTTTGAGGTTTTGGCTTCACCTTTGTACCAGAGTACTTCCGCAAGATAAGTGGAAAGACGCAGCTTGTTTTCTTCGTTTGCCACGCTTGCCGCCTGTTGGATGTGTTGCTGACATTCCAAAATTGCCGCTGGCGTGAAATTATGGCGAGTGCGCAGCAACTGGAAGCTTGCTGTTGCCAGTCTGTTCAGCAAATCCACGTCAGTTGGGTATGGCTTGATGAAAGTTTTCGCCTGTCGGTAGGCTTCCAGCCAGTTTTCTTCTTTTTCGTAGCTCAACACAATCAAGCGGCAAAAGAGAGGCTCTGCCGGCCAGGTCTTTAGGCCGAAGCGGGCATGTTCACGTGCCGCTTTGAAATCTTCAATCTTGATAGCGCTGTGGCTAAGCAGAACCACGACTTCTTTTTCTGACGTCTCGATATCAAACGCACGAAGCAGGTTTTGGCGTGCAAGGCCAAAGTTTTCCTCGCCCATATAAAGCTTTGCCAAACCAAGCAATGCCGTTGGGTTGTCTCCCACCACACTGATCACGGCGTTATAGAGCTGTTTAGCTTGATCCAGATTGCCGCTTGCCACCATTTGGTCAGCCAGCGCCAGTGTCTCCTGAACTTCGGCATCCATGGCGGCATTTTTTTGCGCTGACGCCTGATGCATTTGCTTTGCCGTACGACGGCTTTCGCCCAGATTGCCGATTGCCGCGGTAAGTTGTTGCCGCATGGCGAGCAGTTCTTGGTGATCCGGTGCCACGCCAAGCAAGGCATCCACGATCTCGAGAGCGTCTTTATTCATGCCGTTTTGTGCCAGTAGCGTCGCTTTATCAAACAAAATTGAAGCATCGCCGGGCTCAACGGTCAGCGCATGATCCAGCTTTTTCAGTGCCTCTTGCCAGGCACCTCCTTCGCTGTCCATCACCGCCAGTACCTGCAGGACAGGCAGGGCATCAGGCGCATGGGAAAGAATGTGTTCGAACACCTCTCTGGCTTCGCGTTTTTTCTGATGTTGATAGAGCGAAACGCCATGCTCAAACGCTTGTTCCAGTGTCATAGCACTTTCATTGGTTTGGGAGGGATTGTTCATAAGGAATCCATATAGTTATTCGAGCGAAAAACTTAAGTTTTTAAACTAAATAAAAGACAGCAAATACCGTGCCGGAAGACGCTTACTTTATGGATAAATTCGCACGTGTTTAGAAGGCGGACTGCTTTGTCTCTGTTTTGAGAATAAAAATTTATTCGAACAAAATGTGATTCATCCCTCTTAATTGCAAGATCTGGTGCTATGGTTATGAAGAGGCAATGACCGGAGGCGGCAAGTTGCCGATTTTCTTGAGGAGAAAATCAAATTATTTGCCGTTTTGTTAATCGACTCCGCTCTCATTGCTCCTAAGTTGATGATAAACAAGACTTTCCAAAAATTGGCATGCTATTTGAATAACATTCGGCATGAGGTGTCAGTTGCACTGATACCGTTCCTGATAACGAACTGAAGGCTGGTCCCGCTTCTACATTCGGACAAGTTTGTCGCGGGTAGGCTGTTTCGCAAAATACGCGAAAGTCAAAGGAGAGCAAAATGGGTGTAACAGTTAACACCAACGTGTCTGCGATGACTGCGCAGCGTTACCTGAACAAGTCGACAAACGATCTAAATACGTCGATGGAACGCTTGTCGTCTGGTAGTCGGATCAACAGTGCGAAAGATGATGCCGCTGGTCTGCAGATTTCGAACCGACTCATAGCCCAGACCCGTGGCCTAGATGTTGCGATGCGCAACGCTAACGATGGTATCTCCATTGCCCAGACTGCAGAAGGTGCAATGCAGGAATCTACAAACATCCTGCAACGTATGCGTGACCTTTCCCTGCAATCGGCTAACGGTGCAAATGGTAAGTCTGAGCGTATCGCGATTCAGGAAGAAGTATCAGCGCTTCAGGACGAACTTAACCGTATCGCAGAAACCACTGCGTTTGGTGGCCGTCGACTGCTGAATGGTTCTTTCGGTGAAGCATCTTTCCAAATTGGTGCTGATTCGGGTGAGGCCATCATCATGGGCTTAACCAGTATTCGTGCTGATGATTTCCGCATGGGTGGTACCGAGTTTATCGCCGCAAACGGCAAATCGGCAGGTTGGGAAGTGGCAAGTACTGCCGCGACACTGACCATGGCGTTTACCACGAAAGACGGCAATACCATCAACCTGAACATTGATGCCAAAGTTGGCGACGATATTGAGGAAGTAGCGACCTATATTAATGGTCAATCTGACGAGATGGTGACGGCATCTGTCGACGAAGCAGGTCAACTGCAAGTTTTCATCGCGGAAGAGAAGCTCTCTGGTAACGTCACCTTTGGTGGTGGTCTGGCAACCTCTCTGGGCTTAGTGACCGGTGCAGGTGCTGCAACCACAACGCAAGACATCGACGTCAGTGATGCGGGTGGTGCACAGATGGCCGTGGGTATTATCGACTCAGCGATGCAGTACATCGACAGTCAGCGTGCTGACCTGGGTGCGAAGCAAAACCGCTTGAGCCATACCATCAGTAACTTGTCGAACATCCAAGAGAACGTTTCTGCGTCTAACAGCCGCATCCGCGATACTGACTTCGCGAAAGAAACGACAGAGCTCACCAAAGGGCAAATTCTGCAGCAGGCAAGTACCTCTATTCTTGCGCAGGCGAAGCAGTTGCCACAGGCGGCGCTCAACCTCCTCCAGTAATCTGGAATATAGATCCCGAAAAGCGGCAAGCCATTGCCGCTTTTTTTGTGCGTTTTTTCAGCGAAAAGACTGACTCCCTATCTGGCTTCTCTCCTTGTTATGCCTTGTTATTAATGGATTTTTCTGTCCTCAGCGTATTTTTGCCGACAAATTTTTTAAATCATCTCTAAAGTTTTCTTCCTTTAAGGCGAAAACCTTCATAGCACCATGATTTTACGGCTTTTCACCCTCCAAGGTGGCTTGTAAAAAAAGTAGGAAAAAAGGTGTAAAGGTTTTTCCAAACGTGCCGTTACATGGGTTGTGAGAGATTTAGAACTGGTTTTCCCTGGGTTGCTGGGCGGAAGCCGGACTTAGTACCAAAGGAGAATAGTTATGGCTATTACAGTAAACACTAACGTGCCTGCAATGACCGCTCAGCGCTACCTGAACAGCTCAACCGATGCGTTGAACAATTCGATGGAGCGTCTGTCTTCGGGCTTCCGTATCAACAGCGCAAAGGATGACGCAGCAGGTCTGCAAATCTCTAACCGCCTGATTTCGCAAAGCCGTGGTCTGGACGTTGCAGTACGTAACGCAAACGACGGTATTTCAATGTCACAAACCGCTGAAGGTGCGATGGAAGAATCCACCAACATCCTGCAGCGTATGCGTGACCTGTCACTGCAATCTGCTAACGGTGCTAACGGTGACCAAGAGCGTGTGGCAATCCAGGAAGAGATCGTTGCTCTGCAAGACGAACTGAACCGTATCGCAGAAACAACCTCTTTCGGTGGTGCGAAACTGCTGAACGGTACTTACGGTACCAAAGCATTCCAAATCGGTGCTGACGCTGGTGAAGCGGTCTTCATGGAGTTCAAGAACATCCGTGCTGACGAAGCAATGATGGGTGGTGCGACCTATAAAGCGACTGTAGCTGCGTCTGCTGACATGGCTGCTTGGACCGCAACGGGTGGTGCAACACTGTCTATGGCTATCACCAACGCTGACGGTACCACAGCAACCATCAACGTTTCTGCGAAAGCAGGCGACGATGTGGAAGAAGTGGCAACCTACATCAACGGTCAAGCAGACGGCAAAGTTTCTGCATCTGTGACTGAAAACGGCGAACTGCAAATCGTTTCTGCCTCTGGCGCAGACGTAGCATTCACCGGCGCACTGGCGACCTCTCTGGGTATCGCAGGTGCAGCGAAAGTTGACCAAACTGTACAAGACGTTGACGTCAGTACTGTTGGTGGTGCACAGCGCGCTGTTGGCCTGGTGGATAACGCGATGCAATACATCGATTCACACCGTGCAGAACTGGGTGCGAAGCAGAACCGTCTGAGCCACGCAATCTCTAACTTGGATAACGTTAACGAGAACGTGAGTGCTTCTAACAGCCGTATCCGAGACGTTGATTTTGCTAAGGAAACGACGCAGTTCACTAAATCTCAGATCCTGCAGCAGTCTGGTACGTCTATACTTGCACAAGCGAAGCAAGCACCGTCAGCTGCACTGAGCCTGTTAGGCTAATAGCAAGACCAAAAATGACGGTGAGCTTGCCCCTCACCGTCAATAGCTAACAGGAGGTGAACTACGATGGACCTATCATCCGTTTCTACGTCATCCCTGTCTCATGTGACTCCACAGTCAGGCACGAAAGTTGCTAGCAGTAAACAATCTGTGGAGGGGACTCAACCCAACATCACGAACCAGCGGCAGATGGCAGAGAATGTTGAAAAGCTGTCTCAACGCCGGGTAGAACAAGTCCAAAAACTTGAAGCTACACGGGAGATGCAGCAAGAACAGCTCGAAATGCTGGTTGAGCGACTGGATGAGTTTGTGTCTACCTTTAACAAAGGCTTGTCATTTCGACTTGATGAGAGTTCTGGAAGAAGTGTTGTGACTGTTTACGAAATGAGTAGCGGTGACATCATCAGACAGATTCCTGAGAAAGAAATGCTAGAGCTAGCACAGCAACTGTCTCTTCATGCGAGGGGGCTCGTTGCAGAAAAGGTATAACTGAGGTGAGTGAAAAATGGGTTTAAGCGCAACGGGCCTCGGCAGTGGCATGGACATCAACTCCATGGTCAGCAAAATTGTTGAAGCTGAGCGTGCGCCTAAACAAGAGCGAATCGTTAAAGGCCTGAACGATGTTGAAACTAACATCAGCGCCTACGGTAGACTCAAGACCTCCCTCGATACGATGAAAGACTTAATGTATGACTTTCGCCGTAACAATACCTTCGCGGCGCGGAGTACAGTTTCAAGCAACGAAGAAGCTGTCTCCGCATCCGCCGACCACCAAGCCGTTACCGGCGTTTACTCCATCGACGTTCAGCAACTCGCACAGTCTCATAAACTCGTCTCTGACGGTTTAGATGCCAAAGCTGATTTTGGCGCAGGGCAAATCACGCTGAGTCTGGGCGGCCGAACCACCACCATTGATATCGACGAAAACAGCAGCTCCTTACTCGATATCGTCCGCACCATCAACAGCAGTGCGAATAATCCTGGTATCAAAGCGTCCGTTATCAATGATGACAGCGGTGCGCGATTGATCCTTGGTGGTGATAAAACCGGTGTCGATAACCAAATTTCCGTCAGTGTGAACGCACCGGTGACGTCACCGCTGCAAGCACTGGCTTATGACCCTGCCAGCCCGAGCAACTCAATGAATGAGATGCAGGCGGCGTTGGATGCCCGCATTCTGATTGATGGTCTGGCATCTGTGTCCAGCGACACCAATACGTTTTCTGATGCCATTCGCGGCGTCAACATCGATGTGTCCCAGCTGACTTCGCCGTCAGATGGCCCTGTGATTGTCACTGTGGACGAAGACAGGGACACGGTGAAAGGGTCACTGGAAGAGTTTGTGGACGCCTACAACGCGTTCTACCAAGTGACAAAAGCGTTGTCGAAGTACGACCCTGAAACCCAACAGGGCGGCCCTTTGGTGGGTGACAGCGTGATTCGCTCCGCGGTTAACCAGATGCGCTCTTTGTTTTCTACGCCAATTGAAGGTGCGCCTGATTCGCTCAAAACATTGAGCGAGCTCGGTATCTCCACCACGATGGATGGCCGGTTGGAAATCAACTACAACCTGCTGGACAAACAATTGACACGCAACTTCGGGGCATTGGAAGGTTTCTTCGGTGGTAATCAGGGTTTCGCTCGCAAGGTGGAAGAAACCGTACAGAACTTTACTGGTGTTGGCGGTGCTATTCGCAACCGCGAATCCAGCTTGGGCGATCAGCGTATGCGCCTGCAAGATGAGCAGCAAACATTGGATCGCCGAATGGAAGATTTGGAAAACCGCACATTAAAGCAGTTTTCCGCCATGGATAACGCGATGGCAGAGATGCAATCTCAACTGTCGGCCATGATGAATATCATGCCGTCGATGTAAGCGAGACAACGATGCACGCTTTGCTATCCCAACTGTCAGAGATTGATGAACAGCTTCTGGCAGTACTGAATTCAGACCCTGTTGACTCCAATGAGATGGCACGGTTATTGAATATTCGAAAACAATGTCTGGCAGAAATCACGATGTTGCCGGAGAAGCCGGAACAAGCCGCTTGGTCACAGGCTATTGCCAGAACTGAGCAGTTATTTAGCCTTATAAAAGTACAACGTGATAGTGCTGCAGCCCATGCCAGTCGTTTTAAGAAAGGGCGTCAGTCAGTGCAAATTTACAAAAAGTTCGAGTAGGTGAGGAATGTTATGAGAGGGTCACTTCAGGCCTACAAAAAGGTTTCAATAGACAGCCAGTTGAGTGCGGCATCACCACATAAAGTGATTCAAATGCTGATGGCAGGTGCTATTGAACGTTTGGTTCAGGGCAAAGCAGCGATGTTGCAAGGCGACATTGCAGTGAAAGGTGAACGTCTGGGTAAGGCGCTGGATATTATCATCAGCTTGCGTACTTGTTTGTCGATGGAAGAGGGGGGGGAGATTGCTTCTAACCTTGATGCGCTTTACGACTACATGATCCGCCAAATCTCAGAGGCTAACCGAGACAACCTGGAAGCGCCGATCGATGAAGTTGTCGATATTTTGCGCGAAATTAAATCAGCGTGGGATCAAATACCGGCTGAGTATCACAATATCACCTCTGCAGACGCATAAAAACGCGTCAGATTCACTACAATCTAATCTGTCTTGGCACTGGAGTCACAGCTTTATTGTGTCTCTAGTTGCCTTATACCAAGCAATAATTACAATAGCTGGATTATTCTGTTATTGGTGACATCCGTCGCGCCGATGACTTAGATGGTTTTAGGGCAGATATATCTCACACATGCAAGGTTTAACGAAGATTCTTGTTATCGAGGATGATGAAAAATTTCGTCACGATTTAGGCGTTATCTTGGAGTTTATTGGTGAGCAATACCTGCTATGTTCAACCACTGAGCTAAATGATTCGCACTGGAAGCAGGCCGAGGGTGCTTGTTTTCTGGGTAACATCCACTCACCGCAGCGCTTATCCCAAGTGCTGGATAGTTTGGCGATTAATAATCACATTCCTATTATTGCGCTTGCAAAACACAAAGCGGAATTGTCTGGACTGCCAAACTTCGTCGGTGAGCTTGAGCTGCCACTAAATTATCCCCAACTTGCTGATGCACTCCGACATTGTCAGGAGTTTTCCGGCAAGCGCGCATTCAATATTCCTCAACTTAGCCGAAAAAATACGCTATTCAGAAGCATGGTCGGTCGCAGTGAAGCGATCGCCGATGTTCGTCATCTTATTGAGCAAGTTGCAGGTACCGATGCCAGCGTACTGATTCTGGGTGAATCCGGCACCGGTAAAGAAGTTGTCGCACGTAACATCCATTACCATTCGCAACGCGGAAAAGGGCCATTTGTGCCTGTAAACTGTGGTGCGATTCCACCTGAGCTGCTGGAAAGTGAGCTGTTCGGCCATGAAAAAGGGGCATTTACTGGCGCGATATCTGCGCGTAAAGGCCGTTTTGAGTTAGCAGAAGGTGGTACGCTGTTCTTGGATGAAATTGGTGATATGCCGCAGCCAATGCAGGTTAAGCTGCTGCGTGTACTTCAAGAACGTTGTTTCGAGCGAGTTGGCGGCAATAAGACCATTCAGGTGAATGTGCGCGTTGTCGCGGCGACACACCGCAACCTCGATACCATGATTGAAGAGGGCTCGTTCCGTGAAGACCTTTTCTATCGCCTGAACGTGTTCCCGATCGAAATGCCAGCGCTACGCGAACGTATTGAAGACATTCCGCTTTTGATTCAAGAACTCATGGCGCGTTTGGAAGCAGAAGGAGCCAATCAGGTTCACCTGACGCCACGTGCGATCAGTTCTTTGATGGAGCACGAGTGGCCGGGCAACGTCCGCGAACTCGCTAACCTCATCGAGCGCATGGTGATTCTGTACCCGGGTCAGATGGTGGATGTAAACCGACTGCCGAAGAAATATCGCTACAGCGATATCCCGGAATTCCAACCAGAAACCTTGGGCGGTTTGGAAGCCGAGGAAGACCTGGAGCGTGACGCACTGCACGCGGTGTTTGCGATGGACGAGCCGGAAGAAGAAATGCCGGGCTTTACGAGTCCTTCTGCAGCAGGGCTACCACCGGAAGGTGTTGATCTGAAAGCTATGCTGGCAGATCTGGAAGTGGAAATGATTCGTCAGGCACTCGAAGCGCAAATGGGTATTGTTGCCCGTGCAGCCGACATGCTGGGTATGCGACGTACCACGCTGGTTGAGAAGATGCGTAAGTACGGCCTCAACAAAGAAGACGTGACCTGATTGTAAACATCTTTCATTAAAAAGGTTAACCGCGTAAAGCGAAGTCATTTTTTTGACTTCGCTTTTTTGTTTCCACCTTGTTTAATCTACTGATTTTCAATGATTTAATAATTGGCACATTCCCTGCTTAGAGCTACTTAGCGTCAGAAAAAGAGAGCTAAATAGTCGAGCATCATGGAAGCGAATCATTCTCCTTTGGGAACCGTTGATCAGCAGGTTCTACGATACAAACAAGTGTTAGATGTCATGCCAGCAGGCGTGATTCTGCTCGATCCTTATGGCCGTGTGGCGGAAGCCAACCCGGAAGCATTTCGCTTGCTTGGTACACCGTTAACACAAGAGCGTTGGGTTGATGTGATCAACCGGGCCTTCTCGCCCCGTGAAGATGATGGTCATGAAGTTTCACTGCGTGACGGACGCAAGGTGAAACTCGGCATTTCCGCCTCTGATTCCGGTCAGCTCATTCTGATCACCGATATGACAGAAACCCGCCTGTTGCAATCACGTGTGAGCGATCTCCAGCGTCTGTCCTCGTTGGGTAAGATGGTCGCCTCACTGGCCCATCAGGTGCGTACCCCGCTTTCCAGTGCTTTGCTCTATGCGGCAAACCTTGGCGCGCCAAACCTTAATGAGCCTACCCGTAAACGCTTCCAGATGAAGCTGGTGGACAGGCTTCACGATCTTGAAAAGCAGGTCAATGACATGTTGTTGTTTGCCAAAGGTGGTGACAACAAAGTCGTGAACACTTTTACCCTCGAGCACCTGCTGAATGAATTTGAGCCTATGGTCGAAGCCCTAGTGAGCAGTCAGCAAGTCGACTTTGAAATCAACTGTGATGATGAATCCCACCAGCTGCTCGGCAATATGAATGCGCTGGCCAGCGCCCTGTCGAATCTGGTGGTTAACGCCATTCAGGTGGCGGGTAAAGGCAGCAAAGTGGTTGTCGATGCCCGCGAAATACAAGGACAACTCTTCTTGTCGGTTGCCGACAATGGTCCCGGTATCGAGCCGGAACTTCAAAGCAAAATTCTCGAACCCTTTTTCACAACGAGACAGCAAGGCACTGGCCTTGGTCTCGCTGTTGTTCAAATGGTCTGTCATGCCCATAAAGGCAGGCTGACTCTTCAATCTCAACCGGGCCAGGGTGCCTGTTTTACGCTCTGCCTACCGCTGGCAGACAACTGCGATACCACGCAGGAAGAGGTATCAGGAGAAGCACAATGAATCAGAGCAAAGTACTTATCGTTGAAGATGATGAAGGCTTGCGTGAAGCCTTGGTGGATACCCTTGCACTTGCAGGTTACCAGTGGCTTGAAGCAGACAGCGCCGAACAGGCTCTGCTACTGCTGAAAAATGAAACTGTCGACATCGTGGTCTCTGATGTTCAGATGGCAGGGATGGACGGTCTGGGGCTTTTGAGAAACCTCAAGTTGAATTACCCCAACCTGCCAGTGCTGCTGATGACGGCGTACGCCAATATTCAGGATGCAGTCGCCGCCATGAAAGAAGGCGCGATTGATTACATGGCCAAACCGTTTGCGCCCGAAGTGCTGCTGAATATGGTGAGCCGTTATGCGCCGGTTAAGGCTGACACGAGTGATGCTGTGGTCGCTGACCCGAAAAGTCAGGCACTGATTGCATTGGCTGACCGTGTAGCGAAGACCGATGCCAACGTGATGATCCTTGGCCCAAGCGGTTCAGGTAAAGAAGTCATGGCGCGCCATATTCACCGTCAGTCTTTGCGTTCTGAAGGAGCTTTTGTCGCCATCAACTGTGCGGCGATTCCAGAAAATATGCTGGAAGCGACCCTGTTTGGTTACGAGAAAGGCGCATTTACCGGGGCGGTTCAGGCGTGCCCGGGTAAATTTGAACAGGCTCAGGGCGGCACCATCTTGCTGGATGAAATCAGTGAAATGGACTTGGCACTGCAAGCCAAGCTGCTGCGCGTGCTCCAGGAGCGCGAAGTCGAGCGTCTGGGCAGCCGCAAGAGCATCAAGTTGGATGTGCGCGTACTTGCAACCAGTAACCGCGATCTTCGCCAGTACGTGGAAGAAGGAAATTTCCGAGAAGACCTTTACTACCGTCTGAATGTTTTCCCAATCTCCTGGTTGCCGCTGTGTGAGCGCGCTGGAGATATTATTCCGCTTGCCGAACACCTTTTGAAACGCCATTGCTGCAAGCTGGGACAAGCGGTTCCGCAACTGACCCAAGGCGCTGCCGAAAAACTGACACAGTATCGCTGGCCGGGGAATGTGCGTGAACTGGACAACGTGATGCAACGCGCTTTGATCCTTTGCAATCAGGGAGTGATTGAAGCTGTCGACATCCTTCTGGAAGGCGTTGACTGGCAAGACGCTGGCAGCTTGCAGAATCTGGTCTCGGGCAGTGAAGCTGTGTCACCGACTATTCAACCACAAGCCATGCCAAATCGCGTTGAGTCTTACCATTCCGAACCTGTTACTGCATCTTCTGACAGTCTGGGGAGTGAACTTCGCGATCAGGAGTTCGCCATCATTCTGGATACGATTCGTGCCTGTGAAGGTCGCCGGAAAGATGTGGCTGAGCGTTTAGGCATCAGTCCAAGAACCTTGCGCTATAAACTCGCCAAAATGCGTGATGCAGGGATCGACATTCCTCAGTGAATCGGTGCTTTTTGCTGAGTGACTACGTTATAATAACTGGCTTAATAATTGCATAAATAGTAATCAGATAGCCCAAGAAGCCCGAACTGACGGGAATTGCCAAAGTTTTGACAGCGAGGACGACCTATGAAAATTAACCCGATGCAGCATGAAATGCAGACCATGGCATTGGAAGCGCAGAACATGTCACGTGCTGCGACTGGTCAACAAGTCTCTCAAGACTTTGGCGAACTTTTGTCCGGTGCCATCAATTCTGTGAATGGCATTCAAAAGACGTCCAGTGAGTTGGCGACACGTTTTGACGAAGGCGACCGCAGCGTCAGCCTCTCAGACGTGATGATTGCGCGTAACAAGTCCAGCGTTGCTTTTGAAGCAACGGTGCAGACCCGCAACAAGCTGGTCGAAGCGTACAAAGAACTGATGAACATGCCTGTTTAACGTAGGACGTAACCTGTGGCGGAAGACAACGACAACACACAACTCGCTCTAAACGATGGTGCAGCAGCATTACCTGCCACCACCGATGGCGGATCGTCGCTTGCCGATCCGGACATGATGGAGCGAAATGTCACCCCAACCGGTCCACTGGGTGGGATTGATATTGCACGCCAACTGATCCTCGTTGCAGCCGTCGCTATTTGTATTTCTCTTGTTGTGCTGCTTTTCCTTTGGGTTCAAGAACCAGAAATGCGCCCGTTGGGCACCTACGAAACGGAAGAGCTGATCCCGGTTCTTGACCATCTTGACCAACAGAAAATCGATTACAAGCTGGAAGGCAACACGATTCGTGTGCCTGCGAAAGATTACTCGACCATCAAACTCAACCTCAGCCGTGCCGGTCTGAATTCTGTTACCGAGGCCGGTGACGATATTCTGATGCAGGACATGGGTTTTGGTGTTTCTCAGCAACTTGAACGTGAGCGTCTTAAACTGAGCCGAGAACGTCAGCTTGCAGCAGCGATTGAGAAAATCCGTGCAGTCAGCAAAGCCCGCGTGCTGTTGGCGATGCCAAAACAAAGTGTGTTCGTTCGCCACAACCAAGAAGCTTCCGCAACCGTGTTCCTTACCGTGCGCGGTACCACTCAGCTGGGTCAGGAAGAAGTGGACTCGATTGTTGATATGGTGGCGTCTGCAGTACCAAGCCTGAAGCCTTCCAGAGTGACAGTGACTGACCAACATGGCCGTTTGCTAAGTTCAGGCAGTCAGGACCCAATGGCTTCTCAACGCCGCAAAGAATATGAGTTGGAGCGCAAGCAAGAACAGGCGCTTAGAGACAAAATTGACGCGATTCTGATCCCCGTTCTGGGCTTGGGTAATTACACCTCTCAGGTCGATGTCACTATGGATTTCAGCTCCATTGAAGAAACCCGTAAGCGTTTCGACCCGGCTACGTCCTCGACCAGAAGCGAATACACCCGTGAGAACTACAACAATACCGACTATGTTGCCGGTATTCCGGGCGCGTTGAGTAACCAGCCACCCGCTGATTCAGCGATTCCGCAAGACGTGCAGGATCTGAAAAACGGCGGTGCGGGTGACAAGGGTTCACTCAGCCGCGAAGCGACCCGAAACTACGAGCTGGATACTACGATCAGTCACCGCCGCGGACAGACAGGCACCATTGCCCGTCAAACGGTGTCAGTGGCCGTGGATTACATTGCTTCCACCAATCCTGAAACCGGTGAAATTACCCGTACGCCTGTTGGAGACGCAGAGCTGGAAAAAATCCGCCGCCTGCTTGTCGGTGGTGTAGGCTACGCGCAAAACCGCGGCGATATTCTGGAAGTGATTTCCGTACCGTTCGTGACGCCGGAAGAAGTGGCCTTGGGTGACGTGCCAATCTGGGAACACCAGAACTTCAACGACTGGGTGCGTTGGCTGGCGGCCTCTCTGGTTATCATAGTGGTGGTATTGGTGTTGATTCGCCCAGCGATGTCCAAACTTATCAACCCAGCGAAAGACGACGACAGCTTACTGGGACCAAACGGCGAGATGCTGGGGCCAGATGGCTTGCCTCTCAGCCCAGACGACGATATTGGCCTGATTGGTGCAGAGCTCGATGGCTCGAACAACTTCGGCATGAGTTCTTCGAACCTGAACCTGCCAGACCTCCATAAAGATGAAGACCTGCTGAAAGCAGTTCGGGCACTGGTTGCCAATGAACCTGATTTGGCAGCTCAGGTAGTGAAAAGCTGGGTAAGCAACGATGGCTAAAGACGAAAAAGACTTACCTGCGAACACCTTTGATGTGTCGCAGCTATCAGGCATAGAAAAGGCCTCTATTCTCCTTCTCAGTCTCACTGAGCAGGACGCAGCCAGCATCATCCGCCACCTTGAACCAAAACAGGTTCAGAAGGTGGGTAGTGCCATGACCCAGTTGGCTGATCTTAATCAGGACAAAGTGAATGCTGTCCATCGCGCCTTCCTTGAAGACATTCAGGGCTACACGGCTATTGGCATGGGCAGTGAAGACTTCGTTCGTAATGCTCTGGTTGCAGCATTGGGTGAGGACAAAGCCAACAATCTGGTTGATCAGATTGTGCTTGGCAGTGGCTCAAAAGGCCTCGATTCACTCAAATGGATGGATCCTCGTCAGGTGGCTTCCATCATCATCAACGAACACCCGCAGATCCAGACCATCGTACTTTCTTACCTGGAACCGGAGCAGTCAGCGGTTATTCTTTCTCAGTTTGCCGAACGTGATGCCCTCGATTTGGTGATGCGTATTGCCAACCTTGAAGAAGTTCAGCCTGCGGCACTGCATGAGCTGAATGAAATCATGGAGAAACAGTTCGCGGGTCAAGCAGGTGCACAGGCCGCGAAGATTGGTGGCCTGAAAGCGGCTGCCGATATCATGAACTACATGGACAACGCGCTCGAGTCTGCGCTGATGGAGCAAATTGGTCAGAACGACGAAGAAATGGCATCGCAAATTCAGGATCTCATGTTCGTCTTCGACAACCTGGCAGACGTGGACGACCGCGGTATTCAGGCTATCCTCAAAGACGTTCCTCAGGAAGCACTGCTCAAAGCTCTCAAGGGTGCAGAGGAAGGGCTCCGCGACAAGATTTTGGGCAACATGTCGAAACGTGCTGCAGAAATGCTGCAGGACGATCTCGAAGCCATGGGTCCAATTCGCGTGGCAGATGTGGAAGCGGCGCAGAAAGAAATTCTGTCTGTGGCACGCAAACTGGCCGATGCTGGCGAAATCATGCTGGCGAGCGGCGGTGCGGACGAATTCCTGTAATTCCGTACTTTTTGTCCAATCAACCAAGCTTGAACACAGCGTTTTATAAGGTAACAGCATGAGTTTAGAACGTCGTCGCGGATACATTCGCGCAAGCGAGCAAACAGAAGACGTTCTGGAGCGTTGGGACATCCCTAACTATGACCCAGCGAATGCCCCTCCGCGCGATACCGCAATGAACTACGATCCGGGTTGGGAACCTGCTGAACTGGAAGAAGACGACCAGGAGCCTGAACTCGATCTTTCCATGCTGACTGCTGATGCGCTTGAGCAAATCCGCCAATCTGCTGTTGAAGAAGGTATGGCAGAAGGGCGTGAAGCGGGCTTTACCGAAGGCAAAGAAGCGGGCTTTGAAGAAGGCAAAACAGAAGGCTTTGATGCAGGTAAGGAAGAAGGCTATCAGCAAGGCATGGAAGAAGGTCAGCAGTTAATTGAAAACCGCTGTCACCAACTTGATGCCATTCTTTCCAAGCTAGCATTCCCTTTGGTACAGGTTGATCATCAGGTACAAAACCAGATGGTTGAACTGGTGCTGCACTTAGCAAAAGCCGTGATTCAAACTGAAGTGCAAACCAATCCCCAGGTGATCCTTAACACCTTACGTGAGGCCGTCAATGCGCTGCCGATGAGTGGGCGTCAAATTACCATTTACCTCCATCCGGAAGATCTGGATGTGGTGACAACCGCGCACAATGTTGAATCCCTTCGCGACCGCGAATGGCGTTTGATTGCAGAACCCTCGATTAACCGTGGTGATATTCAGGTGGCATGCGGCGACTCTGTGGTGGACTACCGCATGGAAGATCGCATCCGTGAAATGCTGACCCGATTTGCTGGCCAGAATATGGCGAGAGATCCAGAAGCACCTGCTGATGGCTTGGGTGCTGACGTTCTTCAAGGTGCAGACAAAGTGGTGACAGGTGAGATGCCTGAGCAGCCAGAAGAATCTTTGTCTGAACCACAGGACGCGCTCGCTTCTGCCGGTGAACCAGAACCAGCACAAGATGTTGAACCTGCCATCGAAGAAATTCCTGATGCAGACGTTCAGGCAGGAGAAGACGATGGTCAGCCTGTCTGAGCGCCTCGCCGCGCTGAAAACCGATAATCTTTCCACTCGTCCGGTAGCCTCAGGCAAACTGGTGCGTGTGGTTGGTCTGACTTTAGAAGCCATTGGTTGCCGCGCCCCGGTTGGCAGCCTGTGCAAAGTCGAAACCCTCAACGGCACCATTGAAGCCGAAGTTGTGGGCTTTTCTGGCGAAACCCTATATCTGATGCCAAGCGAGCAAATCTCCGGTGTATTACCGGGCGCGCGCGTCACCCCTATGGTTGGCGAACAGGGCATTCCTGTTGGCCTAGAGTTACTTGGTCGCGTCATTGATGGTGTGGGCAATCCGCTGGATGGACTGGGGGATATCTTTACCGGACAAACGGCGCCTTTTACGCCTGCGGCCATCAACCCACTGGCAAGAAAGCCTATTGATACACCGCTGGATGTCGGCATTAAAGCCATCAATGGCCTGTTAACCGTAGGTAAAGGTCAGCGTATTGGTCTGTTTGCTGGCTCTGGTGTCGGTAAATCGGTGACGCTCGGCATGATGACCCGAGGCACGACTGCACAGGTAGTTGTGGTGGGGTTGATTGGTGAGCGTGGCCGTGAGGTGAAAGAATTCATTGATGAAATCCTTGGCAAAGAAGGCCGTGAGCGCTCAGTGGTGATTGCGGCCCCTGCCGATGCGTCACCTTTGATGCGTTTAAAGGGCTGTCAGACTGCACTCACTATTGCCGAGTTTTTCCGTGATCAGGGTTTGGATGTCCTGCTTCTTATGGACTCACTGACCCGATTCGCTCAGGCGCAGCGCGAGATTGCGTTGTCTGTTGGCGAACCGCCTGCCACCAAAGGTTACCCGCCTTCGGTGTTTGCGAAACTGCCTGCACTGGTAGAACGTGCGGGTAACGGCAATGAAGGGCAGGGCTCTATCACGGCATTCTTTACCGTGTTAACCGAAGGGGATGACCTGCAGGATCCTATCGCAGATGCTGCGCGTGCGATTCTTGATGGTCACATTGTACTGTCCCGTGAAATGGCAGACGCTGGGCATTATCCGGCGATCGATGTCGAACGCTCAGTCAGTCGTGTGATGCCTAATATTGTTGATGACGAACATATGCTGATGGCGCGAGCTGTGCGGCAAGTGCTTTCCGTGTGTCGTAAAAATCAGGATTTGGTGTCGATTGGCGCGTATAAGCCGGGCACCGATCAAGGGATCGATCAGGCGTTCACCCTCAAACCCCGTTTGGACATGTATCTGCAACAGGGGATGAAAGATGTGGTGCCTTACGACATGTGCGTCAACATGCTGCGTTCAACGCTTCAGTAGGTGAGCCATGTCTGAAGCCGCAATGAACCTTCTGATCGACCAAGCCAAAGAGCAGGAACAACAGGCTCAGCTGGCTTTGGTAGCTGCCCAGCAAGAACTTCAAAATTACCACCTTCAGGTAGAACAGATTGAGCGTTACCGTCTGGATTACTTCCGCCAAATGTCCGAGCGTGGACAGGCGGGCCTGAGTGCCAGCAGCTATGGTCACTTGAACCGCTTTATTGTCCAACTGGATGAAACACTGGCAAAACAACGCCAGGCTGCAATGGATTTCGAAGACAATGTCGAGCAGTGCCGAGAGCACTGGCAGCAATGTCGACAGAAAACCAAGTCCCTCGAATGGCTGGTTGAAAAACGCCAGAACGAAGCAAAAATGCGGGCTGAACGTCTGGAGCAAAAACAGATGGACGAGTTCGCCACCCTCATTTATACCCGTCAAAATGCCACGAAATTCTAAGCTGGCCTGATAATTGCTTTTACCTTTGTAACACGTTGCCGGGCAAGGTTGCCGGCGTCAAACGATAAAGAATCTGAAGCGGGATAATTATGAGCCAAACCAGTTTCTTACTTTCCGGTTTATCAAGCAGCAAAGCCCCTGTTGGGGAGGGTAAAGCTGTCATGTCTCCAGAAGTGTCTGAAAGTGAAGGAGAAGGTTTCTTTGCACAACTGACGCAGCTGGTTTCTGGTGATGGTGAAGCCGACGTGGTTGTTGGTGAAAAAGCTGTTTCTGCCGAAGGTGATGCTGCGAGTGAAGAGGCGATTAATGCCGCTTTGACGAAAGCACTCGCCAGTGGCGAAGGTGAAGATGCCGAAAAGTTGGCGCTGGACGAAGTGATTTTTGACGCTGAAGGCGAAGAAGTCGTCACCAAGCCAGTGGCAAACGGAGAAGCTGAAGAACAGGTGCTGAAAGCCACGGCTTCTGAGGAAAATGGCGAAGACGCTGTTGTGACACGTCAACAGGTCGCTAAGCAAGATGGCGAAGTCTTGTTGCAGCGCCTTAATGAGTCCAATCAGGCACTTCAGGCCAAACCCGATACCTCATCACCAGAACTTAAAGCCGTGCAGGTTGAACCCGTGATGGCTGATGGCAAAAGCTTGCCGCCACAGAAAGCCAACACCGAAGTTATGCCTGAAGAGGTAAAACCCGCGTTGGCAATACAGGCTGAAATGCTAAAGCCAGCATTGGCAAAGGGGGCTTCTCAGCTTGATACAGAAACACAGGTAGATGGCGCCAAGCCAGCATTGGATAAAGCTGTTGAAGCCGAAGTGGATGCCTTGCTTTCTAAGCCAGTCAATATGCTCACCGATGAAGAAAAAGTTGTCATTCAACAACTGGTTGCCAAGGTAGAAGCGGATTCCCTGAACGTTTCACCCGTAAAAAGCAGTGTTGAGGCTGATGCCAAACCTCTGAGCGACGCAGAACTGATTGCGGCAGTGGATACCCTTCGCGCATCGACAGCACAAGAAATCACACAACCCGATTCACCGATTGTCGCAGCGCCGGTAGTGGCTCAGGCAGCTTCAATGGTAGCCGCGAACGGTGACGTGGAAATTACACCGGAAATGATGGCGAAAGCCAGTCAGTCACCTGAGTGGGCGGGAACAAAAGCCCAGCAGGATATGATGATGCGAGCCCAAATGGCGGCAGCATCGACGATGAATGGTGAGCCAGAGAAAGCACTCGCGGCAGAACTGCAGGCGAAAGGGTTAACGCCGACTGCACAGGCAAACATGAGTCAAGCCGCCTCTGCGGTACAAGCAGCGGTGAACCCTCAAGCTCAGCAAACTACCCCAATGTCAGCGTTTGCCGCAATCCCATGGACGCCGGCAGGGATGCAAAATAGTGCTAACCAACCACAGCCTGCAGCCAGCCAAGCAGTACTTGAAGCGACAGCCGCCCAACAGTTGACGGAAACCGCGCGTCCGGGTGAAGCAAAAGCGGATCACCTTGCTCAGCAACTGGCCTCAAGCTTTGGTCAGCAAGCGGGAACCACAGCAGCAAAACTGGATGCCGCAGCGGCGCAAACACCGTTACAAATGAGCCAAAACCAGACAGAAGCGGCGAATGCCTTGTCTGAGCGCGTCAACATGATGATGTCGAAAAACCTCAAGCATGTGGATATTCGTCTCGACCCACCTGAATTGGGCAGGCTGCAAATCAAACTGTCGGTGAATAACGATCAGGCTTCGGTGCAGTTTACGGTGGCGAATCAGGCCGCAAGGGATTTGGTGGAACAGTCCATGCCGCGTCTTCGTGAAATGATGCAGCAGCAAGGTCTGCAATTGTCCCAGTCCTCTGTTCAACATCAGGATGCAGGCGGCAGACAGCAATTTGCAGGTAACCAAGCCCAGCAGGGTGAAGGTCAGAGCGGGCAGAGTGGACAAGGTGACTCATCTCGATTTGGCAGGGGAAATGAACAGGACGCAGATCACTCTGTGGTAAACACTGAGCTCTATGTCAATACATCAAAAGATCGTGTTGACTATTATGCTTAATGTAGCATTCTTGCTGCGCTTGTTTTGAAACTGGAAATCGAATTAACCCGAAACTGAGGTGAATCATGGCAGATGAAGATATTGAAGCTGGCGGCGGTGGTGGCGGTAAAAAGAAACTGATCATTATCATCGTGGCGGCAGTGTTGTTACTCGGTGGTGGTGCAGGTGCTTTCTTTTTCCTGATGGGCGGTGAAAGCGCGCCACAGGAAGACATTGTGATTGAAGAGCCTGAACCAGTGAACCTTCAAGCAATTTACGTTACGTTACCGCAGCCTTTTGTGTTTAACGTAACCGGCGACATGCAACAACGGTTGGTACAAGTTAAAGTTCAGCTGTTGGTGCGTGGCGACCAGAACGAAACATTGGCGAAGCAGAATTTGCCTTTGGTTGAGCACAGCCTTCTGACAACGTTCGGGGCGGCAACCGTTGAGCAACTGCGCACGCCGCAAGGACAGGTGGAAGTCCGCAAGCAGGCTGTCGATACCGTGCAGGCTGCAATGGAAAAAGTCACCGGCAAAACAGTGGTTGAGCGGGTGTTATTTACTGGCTTTGTAATGCAATAGGTGCAATGTGACCGATCTCCTCAGTCAAGACGAAATTGATGCGCTTCTTCATGGTGTAGACGACGTTGAAGAAGAGGAACAGGATTCCGGCGGCGGTGGCGGCGATATCGCCTCGGCCTCGAATTTTGACTTCTCTTCTCAAGACCGAATCGTCCGTGGGCGCATGCCCACCCTGGAGCTGATAAACGAGCGATTTGCGCGTCATATGCGTATCAGCTTGTTTAACATGCTGCGCAAAACGGCTGAAGTGTCGATTAACGGGGTACAAATGGTGAAGTTTGGTGAATACCAAAACACCCTGTTTGTCCCAACCAGTTTGAACATGGTTCGCTTCCGTCCGCTGAAAGGGACCGCGTTGGTCACCATGGAAGCGCGCCTGGTGTTCATTCTGGTAGAAAACTTCTTTGGTGGTGACGGTCGATTCCACGCACGTATCGAAGGGCGCGAATTTACCCCAACCGAGCGTCGTGTCATTCAAATGCTGCTCAAGCTGATATTTGAAGACTACAAAGACGCTTGGGCACCGGTCATGAAGGTCGAGTTCGAATATCTCGACTCAGAAGTGAACCCGGCGATGGCGAACATCGTGAGCCCGACAGAAGTGATTGTTGTGAGCTCATTCCACATCGAGCTTGATGGTGGTGGCGGTGATTTCCACGTTGTCATGCCTTATTCCATGGTCGAGCCTATCCGTGAATTGCTCGACGCAGGTATCCAGAGTGACAAGATGGATACCGACAAGCGCTGGTCGAAAGCGCTGCAGGATGAAGTGATGGATGTGGAAGTGGGGCTGACGGCTAAGCTGCTGGAAACCCAACTGTCACTCCGTGATTTGATGGAGTTGGAAGCCGGTGATGTGATTCCGGTAAAAATGCCGGATGCCTGCACGATTTATATTGAAGACTTGCCGACCTTCCGGGGCAAGATGGGCCAGTCAAACGACAATCTGGCGATTAAGATCACTGACAAACTCAAACGACCGGAAGTGATGAAGAGTTCAGTGACCTTGTTAGAAGACGATCCAATCGAGCTGCTTGAAGACTTGGGCACCGATGGACAAAATTCTGAAGATTAATTAATACGTTGGTAGATAATCATGAGTGATGTAGAAGACGATTGGGCTGCAGCGCTTGCCGAACAGGCGGAAGTGGAAGGCGGTGATGATGTACAAACTGCCCCTTTAGATGAGTTGGTCGATGAAACACCACCCATCAATGCGGATGAAGCCCGAAAGCTGGACGCGATTCTTGATATTCCGGTGACCATTTCGATGGAAGTGGGACGCACCAACATCAACATTCGTAACCTGCTTCAGCTGAACCAAGGCTCGGTGGTCGAGTTGGACCGTCTGGCCGGTGAGTCACTGGATGTGCTGGTTAACGGAACCCTGATTGCCCATGGCGAAGTCGTGGTGGTGAACGACAAGTTCGGTATCCGACTCACTGACGTTATCAGCCAAACAGAACGAATTAAAAAGCTGCGTTAACGACAACCCCTTCGCTTGTTGAATGGAAGACGCCTGCCGCTTTGCGGTGGGCGTTTTTTTAGGCCTGGATTTTGCTTAAAGGGTGTATTACCCGAAAAACACAGGCTGAGAAAGAGAGTTCATGGTATTTCTGCGACGAGCTGTAATTGGATTGACGTTTGCCCCGGGCGCTTACGCCGCCGCGCCTGATGGCCAGGATCTGGCGACGACACTCGGTGCGTTAGTACTGGTGATTGGCGTGATCTTCGGCCTGGCTTGGGCGCTCAAACGCATGCAGGTTCCTTCGCTGATGGGCGCGAAATCTGGGCTGAAGGTGGTGAGCCAACTGCCGTTAGGCCAGAAAGAGCGTGTCGTGGTATTGGATGTGAACGGTGAGCAAGTGCTCGTGGGTGTCACACCTCAGCAAATCACGCTGATTAAATCATTGGAAAATCCGATCACTGAAGCGGAGTCCACCAAATCTTTCTCTTCCCAATTCAACCAGATTCTGAAGAAAAATGATGCGTCTTAAATCCGTCACTGCCATTTTTCTGGCGCTTTGCTGCTTTTTTGTCACCCCGTTTGCGCTGGCTGAAGAAGAGCCAGCTCCAGCGTCAGAAACCATTACTGAAACCCTGATCAACGATGCAGGCGAAGCCTCGATGATTCAGGCGCGCAACGGTGGCGGTATTCCTGCGCTGACCATGACCGTTAACCCGGATGGCAGCGAGGATTATTCGGTCACCCTGCAGATCCTGGCGTTGATGACAGCGCTCGGCTTCCTGCCAGCGATTGTTATCCTGATGACCTCTTTCACCCGTATCGTGGTGGTGATGGCGATTTTGCGTCAAGCCATGGGCTTGCAGCAGACACCATCGAATCAGGTGATCATCGGTATCGCCATGTTCCTGACCTTCTTCATCATGTCACCGGTGATTGACCGTATGAACGTGACCGCGGTGCAGCCTTATCTCAATGAAGAAATCACTTCACGCGAAGCGTTTGACCGTGTGCAGGTGCCCCTCCGTGAGTTCATGTTGCAACAGACGCGAGTCAAAGATCTCGAAACCTTTGTGAATATGTCTGGCTCACAAGTGACTGAAGCGGAAGAGGTACCGATGACGGTGCTTATCCCTGCGTTTATTACCTCAGAGCTGAAAACGGCGTTCCAGATAGGCTTTATGCTTTTCCTGCCGTTTTTGATTATCGACCTGGTGGTAGCCTCGGTACTGATGGCGATGGGTATGATGATGCTCTCGCCAATGATTGTATCACTGCCATTTAAGCTGATGTTGTTTGTGCTGGTGGACGGCTGGAACCTGATCCTGTCGACCCTCGCAGGCAGTTTCGGGTAGGAGTGAGCCATGGGACCAGAAGCGTTTGTCGAACTGTTCCAGGATGCCTTATACCTCATCCTGGTCATGGTTTGCGCCATTATCATTCCCGGTCTTATTGTTGGTTTGCTGGTGGCAATTTTCCAAGCTGCAACCTCAATTAACGAACAGACCTTAAGCTTCCTGCCGCGTTTGATTGCGACACTGGTTGCTCTGATGGTGTTTGGCCATTGGATGACGCGCATGCTGATGGAGTATTTCTTCCGCTTGATTGAAGAAATACCCCTGCTGCTTTACTGACTGAGCATCAGGCATGGAATACCCGGCAGATATCATTCTCAATTGGCTGGCACAGTACTTCTGGCCGTTTACGCGCATTTCATCAATGATGATGACGATGACGTTTTTCGGTGCCCGGTTTGTGCCGGTTCGAATCCGTTTGTATCTGTCTCTGGCTATCACCTTTGCGGTGATGCCCGCGCTTCCTCAAGTGCCTGAAACCATCCAGTTGGTTTCTTTTGGCGGCTTTGTGGTGTTGGCGCAACAAATCCTGATTGGCATCGCGATGGGGACGGTGACCCAGTTTGTGATTCAAACCTTCGTGTTGCTCGGTCAAATTATCGGTATGCAATCGAGCTTGGGTTTTGCCTCCATGGTCGACCCGGCCAACGGTCAGAACACCCCCTTGCTGGGTCAGTTCTATCTCTTCGTTGCCACCATGATTTTCCTTTCCACCGATGGACATCTTCAGATGCTCAATCTGGTGGTGATGAGTTTTAAAACCCTGCCAGTGGGTGAAATGCTGGGTGTTGCCGATTACCGCGCACTGGCGAGTTGGTTTGGCATCATGTTCAGTGTGGCGCTTGGCATGGCATTGGCGGGCATCATCGCTTTGCTGACGGTCAACCTCTCTTTCGGTGTCATGACCCGCGCCGCGCCTCAGTTGAACATATTCTCACTTGGTTTTTCGTTCGCCTTGCTGGTGGGCTTGTTGATCTGTATGTACCTGCTCAACGGCATTTTGCCGCATTACCTGAATCACTGGGACACAGGACTTAAGACTATCTGTGATCTTATCCGTCTCGAGTGTTATGTCGAGGGAGGTGCCTGATGGCAGAGAACGACGGTCAGGAACGCACAGAAGACGCGACGCCCCGAAGGCGACAGCAGGCGCGGGAGAAAGGTCAGGTACCGCGCTCAAGAGAACTGGCATCAGTCGCCGTGCTCGTCGTGGGCGCAGTGGCATTGATGTGGTTTGGCGAGAGTCTTGGCAAAGCCTTGATGGAGATGATGCGGAAGCTCTTCACGCTGACGCGGGAAGAGATATTTGATGTCACCTCGTTGGGGCTGATTTCTTACGGCGCGATATTCCATATTGTCTGGCCGATCACCTTTGTACTTTTGATGCTGTTTATCGCCGGTTTGATTGGTGCTTCCGCGCTTGGCGGGGTTTCTTTCTCTTGGGAAGCCGCCAGACCAAAGCTGTCCAAAATGAGCCCGTTGCAGGGCATCAAGCGCATGTTCGGCAAACAAAGTTGGGTTGAGCTTCTTAAGTCGATACTGAAAGTGGCGCTGGTGTCTGGTGTGGCTTTCTATCTGATGTGGGTGAGTCTTGATGATTTCTACCAACTGAACATCGAAACCTTCCCGACCAACCTCTATCACGCCCTCGATATTCTGCTGAATTTCGTATTGTTGATTTGTTGCTCCCTGCTGGTGGTCGTCGCGATAGATGTGCCTTTCCAAATCTGGCAGCACAACGAACAGCTCAAGATGACCAAGCAGGAAATCAAAGACGAATACAAGGAAACTGAAGGTAAGCCTGAGGTGAAAGGGCGGATCCGTATGCTTCAGCGCGAAATGGCACAACGGCGAATGATGGCAGAAGTGCCGTCTGCCGACGTTGTTATTACCAACCCGGAGCACTATTCGGTCGCGCTTCGCTATGACAGTAAAATTGACAAAGCACCGGTAGTTGTCGCCAAAGGTTCTGACTTCCTGGCGCTGAAAATCCGGGAAATTGCAGCAGAACATGACATCACGATTGTGCCGGCTCCACCGCTTGCCCGTGCGGTGTATTACAGCACGGAGCTTGAACAACAAATCCCTGACGGTCTGTTTACGGCTGTCGCCCAGCTGCTTGCTTACGTCTTCCAGCTTAAACAGTACAAGAAAGGTCGTGGACGACGGCCAAACCCGCTGGCGGATCAACAACTGCCAATACCGCCGGATTTACGTCGCTGATGTGATACTGCACTTTTTATTTGCCAATAACTTATTGATAAATAGGCAGAGTAAAACTGGTTCGTTTTTTGCTTCTGAGGTCTTCAGTGATTAAGCCCAGAAGAACCTAAAACGACACATGAAGCTTTCTTTGCCGTTCTACGACAAGGTACAGGACAAAAACCCATTCAAGCGAGGGAATGCATTCCCAGCGATTGGTGCACCGCTCCTCGTACTCTCAACCCTTGCGATGGTGGTGCTGCCTATGCCGCCGTTGCTGCTCGACCTGATGTTCTCTTTTAACATTGCCCTTTCTCTGGTCGTGCTGTTGGTTACCGTTTACACCCGTAGACCGCTCGATTTCGCCGCATTCCCGACAGTGTTGCTGATAGCTACCCTGATGCGACTGGCATTGAACGTGGCTTCCACTCGTGTGGTGCTGCTTCATGGCCATGAAGGCCCAGGCGCAGCGGGTCAGGTGATTGATGCGTTTGGTTCGGTGGTGATTGGCGGTAACTACGCCGTTGGTCTGGTGGTGTTCCTTATCCTGATGATCATCAACTTCATGGTTGTGACCAAAGGTGCGGGCCGTATCTCCGAAGTGAGCGCGCGCTTCACCCTCGACGCCTTGCCGGGTAAGCAAATGGCTATCGATGCGGATTTGAATGCTGGCCTGATTAATCAGGATCAGGCACGTACCCGTCGTCAGGAAGTCACCAAAGAAGCTGACTTCTACGGTTCGATGGACGGTGCGTCAAAATTCGTTAAAGGTGATGCCATCGCCGGTATTCTGATCCTGGCGATTAACATTATCGGTGGTCTCTCCATCGGTATGATTCAGCATGACGTCAGTTTCTCTGACGCGATTGAAATCTACACCCTTCTGACCATCGGTGATGGTCTGGTTGCTCAAATCCCTTCACTCTTGCTGTCGATTGGCGCCGCCATCATGGTGACCCGTCAGAACACTGACGAAGACATGGGTCAACAGCTGGTCTTCCAACTGGTAGATAACCCTCGTGCACTGATCATTGCGACCGGCATTCTGACCGTGATGGGTATTGTGCCTGGCATGCCTCACATTCCATTTTTAACGCTAGCGCTAGTTTGTGGTGGTTTCGCTTACTGGAAAACCAAAGAGCAAGCCCGAATCAAGAAAGAAGCGGAAGCCGCGCCGACCAAAGAAGTGGCACCGCCGAAGCCGAAAGAGCTGTCTTGGGACGACGTGCAGCCTGTTGATGTGATTGGTTTGGAAGTGGGTTATCGCTTGATCCCTATGGTTGACCGTGACCAAGGTGGTGAGTTGCTTGATCGCGTGAAAGGTGTACGTAAGAAGCTGTCGCAAGACTTCGGCTTCCTTATCCCTCCTGTCCACATCCGTGACAACCTGGAACTGCCACCGAACAGCTATCGCATTACTCTGATGGGCGTTGCGGTCGGTGAGGCGGATATCCGCCCTGACAAAGAACTGGCGATTAACCCGGGTCAGGTGTTTGGGCCGGTTGATGGTGAAGGCACGGTTGACCCGGCATTTGGACTGGAAGCGGTATGGATTGAAAAATCACAGCGTGAACATGCCCAGGCACTTGGCTACACGGTGGTTGATTCCGCGACCGTGCTGGCAACCCACTTAAGCCAGATGTTGACCAACAACGCTGAACGACTGCTGGGCCACGAAGAAGCGCAGAACCTTATTGATATGCTGGCTAAGCAATCACCTCGATTGGTGGAAGGCCTTATTCCTGATCAAATCACCCTTGGTGCTGTGGTCAAGGTTATGCAGAACCTTCTCAATGAAGCGATTCCTATCCGCGATGTACGGACTATTATACAGACACTCTCTGAGTACGCGCCGAAGAGTCAAGATCCCGACATTTTGACGGCGGCAGTCCGAATTTCACTGCGACGTCTGATTGTTCAGGAAATCAATGGGGTAGAGCCAGAATTGCCGGTTATTACTTTGGTTCCTGAACTGGAACAGATATTGCATAAAACTATGCAAGCGTCAGGTGGTGAATCAACCGGTATTGAACCGGGACTGGCAGAAAGATTGCAACAAAGTCTGTCAGAAGCAACCCAGCATCAGGAACTGCAAGGCGAACCAGCCGTTCTGCTGACTTCAGGGGTACTGCGTTCCACACTGGCGAAATTTGTGAAGAACACCATTCCGTCGCTGCGAGTCCTGTCTTATCAGGAAGTGCCGGATGAAAAACAAATAAGAATTGTAAGAGCGGTTGGCAACTGATGTGCGGCATCAGTAACTCAGGACGACGATTTTGAAGATTAAACGATTTTTTGCCAAAGACATGCGAACAGCGCTGGCCGAAGTGAAAGAAGCACTCGGCGCAGACGCAGTTATCATGTCCAACAAAAAAGTGACTGGCGGTGTCGAAATCGTGGCGGCAGTAGATACTGACGCACCAACCCGTGATGTGCGCAAAGAAGCGGCTAGAACGCAGATGGCGCAGAGCATGGACCGCGCTCAACAAACACGCCGGCTCGCTGACGATACTGTGCATCTGCGCCGTGACATCAGCAAAGAAGCTGCGCGCAAACCACTTGGCGGCGCACTGGGCAGCAAGTTCTCCAGCTTGCTTGACCGCTATCAGTCGCAACTGCCGGAAAATAGCGCAACCGATGAACCTCAGCAGGAAGCCGATTCTTTAAGCGCATTGTTGGCGCGTCAAAATGATGCCCGTCTTCGTCAAAACGAAAATACCTACAACGCTGCGCCTGCCCGCCGTCCGAATGGCCAAAATGGTCACAACGGACAGAACAACGGCAACCGCAACGGGGCAAACAACGGCAACAATGGTTTCTCCCGCGCTCAGCAACAGGCAAAAGGGCAAGAGATTGAGCGCCTGTTACGTCAAAAACGTGACGAGCAGGATCGCCGCGCACCGGGTCGCGATGACCGTTTTGAGTTGCGCACCGAACAGCGTCGTCAGCCTTCGCGTCAGGGCAACGAAGAAATTGAAGCGATGCGCAAAGAAATGGCGACGATTCGCAGCCTGCTTGAGCACCAGCTTTCCGGTCTGATGTGGCAGGAAGTGGAGCGCAAAGAACCGCTTCGCGCCATGCTGATCAAACGTCTGGAAAAAATGGGTATCTCTCCGGTACTGGCTGACCAGCTAGCGGGTTATATCCCAGAAGACACACCACCGAATGAAGCGTGGTCGGAGTTACTGGATTTAGTGGCAGATCAAGTCATTACCACCAGTGAGAACCTACTGGAGTCAGGCGGTGTGATTGCACTGCTTGGTCCTACCGGTGTGGGCAAAACAACGACCATCGCAAAACTAGCAGCCAGAGCCGCAATGGACTTCGGCCCTGAAGAAATTGCCCTTGTGACAACCGATACCTTCCGTATCGGCGCACATGAGCAATTGGCAACCTATGGCAGAATTTTGGGTTGCCCCGTAAAAGTTGCTAAAGATGCGGATGAACTGGCCGATATACTGTATCAGTTACGTCACCGTCGACTGATCCTGTTGGATACCGCAGGCATGGGCCAGCGAGATCTGAGGCTATCAGAACAACTTGATACTCTTATCCAAAACAGTGGTTCACATATCCGAAGCCTTCTTGTATTGCCAGCGACCTCTCAGCGTCGCGTGCTGCAGGAGACTATTGATCACTTCCGACGTATTCCCCTCTCCGGGTGTGTACTGACGAAGTTGGATGAATCCCTCAGTCTGGGGGAATTATTGAGTGTGACCATAGAAAACGCCCTTCCGGTTACCTATCTGGCTGATGGCCAGCGTGTACCCGAGGACATTCGCCAGGCAAGTGGGAGATACCTGGTTAACAAGGCGAGTGAACTGATGGATCAAGATTCAGAGCAGCGAAACCATTTCTGGAGTCATGATGTACCAGAGTCGAATGCGGCGGACTTTTATGATTGAGACAACCATGCATGATCAAGCAAGCGGCCTCCGCCGCCTGACCAACCCGACTCGCACCAAAGTTATTACTGTTACTGGTGGTAAAGGCGGGGTGGGTAAAACCAACATCACTTTGGGTATGGCAGCAGCCATGGCCAAGCAAGGTAAAAAAGTGATGGTGTTGGATGCTGACTTAGGATTGGCCAATGTCGACGTCCTGCTGGGCTTGCGGGTAGGTAAAAACCTCAGCCACGTGATGCAAGGCGTCTGCGACCTGAAAGACATTATTGTTGAAGGTCCACATGGCATGAAAATTATTCCTGCGTCCTCAGGCATGCGTGGAATGACAGAGTTGAGCACCGCGCAGCATGCAGGTCTTATCCGTGCATTCGGTACGCTTGAAGAAGATGTCGATGTACTGCTGGTGGACACCGCGGCAGGTATCTCTGACATGGTGTTGAGCTTCTCCCGCGCGGCGCAGGACGTATTGATTGTGGTTTGCGATGAGCCAACTTCTATCACTGATGCCTACGCCCTGATCAAGCTGCTGAGCCGTGAACATGGCGTGACCCGCTTCAAGGTTGTCGCCAACATGGTGCGCAGTTATCGCGAGGGTCGCGATTTATTTACAAAATTAACTCGTGTAACAGAAAGATTTTTAAATGCTAATCTAGAATTAGTAGCATGTGTTCCACTTGACGAGCATGTGCGTCAATCTGTGAAGAAGCAACGTGTCGTGATTGATGCGTTCCCTAAGTCTCCAGCCGCGCTTGCACTCAATGCGCTGGCAAACAAGGCCCTAACCTGGCCTGTGCCACGAAACCCGGGCGGACACTTAGAGTTTTTTGTTGAGAGACTGCTGGTTCGAGACGAAGCAGCGGGGGATTACCTCAGTGAATAGGGCGCTCACCTACAGCAGGACTGGAGCATCAACGGAGACGGTGTTTGAGCAATACTCCACATTAGTGAAGCGAATTGCCCACCACCTGATCGCCCGTTTGCCCCCGAATGTGCAGGTTGAAGATCTCATTCAGGCGGGCATGATTGGCCTGCTCGAAGCGCAACAAAACTACGACCCTTCAAAAGGGGCGAGTTTCGAAACCTATGCCGGTATCCGCATTCGCGGCGCGATGTTGGACGATATCCGCAAAGGTGACTGGGTACCGCGCTCGGTACATAAGAATAACCGTCAGATCAGCGAAGTGATTTCACAGCTGGAAGGCGAGTTAGGGCGAGACCCTAACGATAAAGAAATAGCGAAACGCCTGGGGATGAGTCTGGATCAATACTATCAGGCTCAAAACGACATCAATGCAGGCAGACTCATTGGTATCGATGATCTGGGCGTCTCAGAAGATGCTTTCGTAACAGAAAGTCATCGCGACGAAAACCTTCCCTTTGAGGAGGTTGCCGGGGATAGCTTCAAATCGCACTTAGCGAATGCCATCCGCGGACTTCCTGAAAGAGAAGCTTTGGTACTCTCTCTCTATTACGACGAGGAACTTAACCTCAAGGAGATAGGGGCCATTATCGGGGTGAGTGAATCCCGGGTTTGCCAGATACAAAATCAGGCAATGCAGCGGTTACGGACCAAGCTTTCCGCTTGGTCGAAGTAAGTTTCTACAATAATAAGGAACCTCACTGGAGGCCACTTTGAACACAAATATGAAAATCCTCGTTGTTGATGACTTTTCAACAATGCGCCGTATCGTAAAAAACCTCCTTCGAGATCTGGGTTTCAACAACACCGTTGAAGCAGATGACGGCTTAACAGCACTGCCAATCCTCAAGAAAGGCGGTATTGATTTCGTCGTTACTGACTGGAACATGCCTGGCATGCAGGGTATTGACCTTCTGAAGAACATCCGTGCTGATGATGAGCTCAAGCATCTTCCAGTGCTGATGATCACCGCAGAAGCTAAGCGTGAGCAAATTGTTGAAGCTGCTCAGGCTGGTGTGAATGGTTACATCGTCAAGCCGTTTACTGCCGCTACGCTCAAAGAAAAGCTGGACAAGATTTTCGAGCGCATGTGATTTTCCTCTTCGCGCAGTGAAGGATTATTTAGATGATAACTCTCGACCAAGCTAAAGAATTGGTCAGTTTGCTCGAAGAAGGGAATCAGGACGGCGCGAATGAATTACTGGCTAAGCTGGCCAGTGATGTGCGCAATCCGCTCTTCAATGAGGTAGGAAAACTGACCCGGCAACTGCATGACTCGTTGTCCAACTTCCGTTTAGATCCTCGCGTCAGTGATCTGGCTACCAGCGAGATTCCAGATGCGAAAGATCGCCTGAACTTCGTGATGGAAAAAACGGAACTTGCTGCGAACCGAACTATGGATGCAGTGGAAGCAACCCTTCCTATCGCCGACAACCTACAAGAATGCCTTGCCCAGGTTCGACCTCAGTGGAACAACCTTATGGGGGGGCGGATTGACATAACAAGTTTCAAAGATTTGTGTCACCAAATCGATGGTTTACTGACACAAGTCGAAGGAGATACCACCAAACTCCACGGTCAACTGACCGAAATTCTGATGGCTCAAGACTTCCAGGATCTGACTGGACAAGTTATTCGCCGCGTCATCGAATTGGTGCAAGAAGTAGAAAAACAACTGGTTGAAATCCTCACTGCCTTTGGTCTTGACGAAGAGCAGAAAGAACCAGAAACAGAAGCAGAACAACAGCAATCTGGCATTGTGGCTGAAGGTCCAGTGGTCTCCGAGAAAGAGCGTCAAGAGAAACAAGTGATGCAAAGTCAGGATGACGTCGATGACCTGCTTTCCAGCCTGGGCTTTTAGGGGTGCGTTATGAGTTTTGAAATGGATGAAGAAATCCTCCAGGACTTCTTAATTGAAGCCGGTGAGATTTTGGAGTTGCTGTCGGAGCAACTCGTCGATCTGGAAAAAACACCGGATGACAGAGACCTGCTCAATGCAATCTTCCGTGGTTTCCATACCGTTAAAGGTGGTGCAGGTTTCCTTTCACTCACCGAACTGGTAGAAACCTGTCACGGTGCAGAGAATATCTTCGATAACCTGCGTAACGGTGGCCGCGAACTCACTGCGGATGTCATGGATACTATCCTCCAGTCGTTGGACACGGTTAACGAGCAGTTCGCTTGTGTTCAGGAGCGCGAGCCAGTCCCAGCGGCAGACCCGGCACTGATTGAGGCACTACACAGATACAGCCGTCCTGCATCAGAAGATGAAGCGGTAGAAGCGGCTGCCCCTGCACCAGAACCCGAGCCGGAACCAGAGCCAGAACCTGAACCAGAAGTGGTGGCTGAAGCCCCTGCTGAAGGCGGTGAAGCGATTGCTGGTGACTCTGTCGACGAAATTACAGATGACGAATTTGATCGACTTCTGGATGAACTTCACGGCGCAGGCAAAGGCCCGCAAGCCGGTGGCAGCGCACCTGCACCAGCAGCCGACGCGGCGGGTGGTGGCGATGACATCACTGACGATGAATTCGAAAAACTGCTGGATGACTTGCATGGCACGGGTAAAGGCCCACTGGCTGGCGGCGCGGCAGAAGCAGCAACACCACCGCCACAAAACGCGTCAGTAGAAAGCCCTGCCAGTGATGAAATAACTGACGATGAATTTGAAAAGCTGTTGGATGATTTGCACGGCAAGGGTAAAAGCCCTATTGCCAGTGGTGCAGCCCCTGCGGCTTCGGCACCACCTCCGCCGCCGAAAGCAGAGCCAAAACCTGCACCAGCTCCAGCACCAAAAGCAGAGCCTGCTGCAGCGAAACCGCCTGCGCCGGCTGCTAAGCCGCCAGCAAAAACTGACGACAAAAAGCCGCCTGCACCTCAAGTCGAACAGACTGTACGTGTTAACACCTCAACACTCGACACCATCATGAACATGGTGGGTGAGCTGGTACTGGTGCGTAACCGTCTGGTCAGCCTTGGTGCAAGCAGCGACGACGAAAACATGGCGAAAGCCGTGACCAACCTCGACGTGGTGACCGCTGACCTGCAAGGTGCTGTGATGCAAACGCGCATGCAGCCAATTAAGAAGGTGTTTGGCCGTTTCCCTCGCGTTGTTCGTGACTTGGCGCGAAGCCTGAAAAAAGACATCGTGCTCGAAATGCGCGGTGAAGAAACCGACTTGGATAAAAACCTGGTTGAGGCACTGGCAGACCCAATGGTCCACTTGGTGCGTAACTCGGTTGACCACGGTATTGAAATGCCGGATGTCCGAGAGGAAAAAGGCAAACCACGTACAGGTACGATTACCCTTGCGGCTTCGCAGGAAGGTGACCACATTCTGTTGACCATCGAAGATGATGGTGGCGGTATGGATGCAGAGAAACTTCGCTCCATCGCCGTTGAACGTGGTGTGATGGATGCAGATGCAGCTGCACGCCTAAGCGATACCGAAGCCTACAACCTGATTTTTGCAGCAGGTTTCTCAACCAAAACCGAGATCTCAGATATCTCAGGTCGTGGTGTAGGCATGGATGTGGTGAAAACGGCGATTACCCAACTGAACGGTACCATTTCTATCGACTCAGAGCTGGGCCGCGGCACCATTATCTCAATCAAAGTGCCTCTGACGCTGGCAATCCTGCCGACTCTGATGGTCGGTATCGGTGACAACCCATACGCGTTCCCATTGTCGAATGTGAATGAAATCATCAGTTTGGACCTATCTAAAACCAATACGGTTGATGGTCAACTGACCCTGATTGTGAGAGAGAAAGCGATTCCGCTTTTCTATCTGCAAGATTGGCTGTGTCCTCGCCGTGGTTCGGTGAATCGCGAGGTCGGGCATGTGGTTATCATTCAAATGGGACACCAGCCAGTAGCCTTCGTGGTCGATTCGCTGATTGGGCAAGAAGAAGTGGTTATCAAACCGCTGGATGAATTGTTGCAAGGTACGCCGGGTATGGCGGGTGCAACCATCACCAGTGATGGTCACATCGCTTTGATTCTTGATGTGCCGAATCTGCTCAAGCGATACGCAGGCCGATAAAATCATAAGGAATGACATGGCAGTGAAAGTTTTGGTGGTGGACGATTCAAGTTTTTTCCGCCGCCGTGTTAGTGAAATTATTAACGGGGATCCTCGCCTTCAAGTCATTGATTGTGCGGTTAACGGGAAAGAGGCAGTTGAAAAGGCAGCACAGCTGAAACCTGATGTCATCACGATGGACATCGAAATGCCTGTGATGGATGGTATTACTGCGGTTCGAGAGATCATGCAGAGCAATCCAACGCCGATACTGATGTTTTCTTCGCTAACGCACGATGGGGCAAAAGCCACACTTGATGCCTTGGACGCGGGCGCGCTCGACTTCCTGCCAAAGAAATTCGAAGACATTGCTCGTAACCGTGATGAGGCGGTCTCGTTGCTACAACAGCGCGTAAGCGAAATTGCCCGCAAGCGCGCGTTTATGCGAAGACCAGCCCCATCTGCAAAACCTGCTACGGCTGCGCCAACGGCGGCTCCTACTGCGCGAGCGCCAGTGCGCCCGGCAACCGGGGGAAGCACAGCGGCACCTGCGCCTACTGCACCAGCTACTAGGCCCGCTTCTGCTGCAGCACGCTTCAAAGCCAGTGGCAAGCGTTACCAGTTGGTTGCGATTGGTACGTCAACAGGTGGCCCGGTCGCACTGCAAAAAGTGCTGACGGGACTTCCTGCGAATTTCCCGATGCCTATCGTGCTTATTCAACACATGCCTTCCACCTTTACGGCAGCTTTTGCCCAGCGCCTCAATGGCCTTTGCAAAATTACAGTGAAAGAAGCGCAAGATGGCGACCCATTGCAACCGGGAACCGCCTATCTGGCACCGGGTGGCATGCAGATGATGATCGATGGACGCCCTGGGGCGGCACGTGTGAAAATTATCGACGGCGGCGATCGTATGAACTATAAGCCGTGCGTAGATGTAACCTTCGGCTCTGCAGCCAAAGTCTACAACGACAAAGTATTGTCGATGGTGTTGACGGGTATGGGCGCAGATGGCCGAGACGGTGCAAGATTGTTGAAACAACAAGGTTCAACGGTATGGGCACAGGACGAAGAAAGCTGTGTTGTTTACGGTATGCCGCAAGCCGTTGCTAAAGCGGGAATTTCAACCGAAGACTTGCCGTTGGATCGTATCACCGAGCGTATTCTCGTTGAGCTCAACCTCGTTTAAGGAGCGGCTGTGATAGTCTGGAGCATTGCAAACCAGAAAGGGGGCGTGGGGAAAACCACCACCACCATTACCCTCGCTGGGCTTCTCAGTGAAAAGAACAAGCGTGTATTGCTGATCGATACCGATCCGCATGCTTCGCTGACAACGTATCTGAATTACGATTCGGAGCAGTTGCCACGCACCTTGTTCGACCTGTTCCAATTGCAAACTATCAATCGTGATACCGTCAAACCGCTGATCCTGAATACCGAGTACAAAAACCTCGATATTTTGCCATCGCACATGTCTCTGGCAACGCTTGATCGCGCCATGGGCAACCGCGGTGGTATGGGTTTGATGCTGAAGAAAACCCTGGCATGTCTTGAAGATGAATATGACTATGCGTTGATTGATTGTCCGCCTATTCTCGGCGTGATGATGGTGAATGCGCTGGCAGCAAGTAACCGTATTCTGATCCCTGTGCAAACCGAGTTCTTGGCCATGAAAGGTTTGGAGCGAATGGTGCGGACGTTGCAAATCATGCAAAAGTCCCGCGCGTCAGCGTTCAAGGTTTGCATAATCCCGACCATGTACGACAAGCGTACCCGCGCTTCTTTGGAAACACTGCAAGAGCTTAAAGTGCGTTATCCGGATCAGGTTTGGACGTCCGCGGTACCGATTGATACCAAATTCCGCGATGCCAGTTTAAAACACATGCCGCCATCGTATTACGCAAAAAACTGTCGCGGCGTGTTTGCCTATAAAACGCTGCTCTCTTATCTGGAGCGACTTGAACAGGATGAAAGATAGCCGTGCCTTATCCAGTGTTCAGGCGCTGGATGACTATTTTGATGCCCTGCTGGAAGAAGACTACTTTTCCCAGCAGCATGACACGGATGTAGCACCGCAGGACAGCGAGACCAGCGTTGAGCTGAAGCCGCAACCTGTGGTGATGGAACCGATTGAAAAATTCAGCGGTGCGACGCTGACGAAAGACAAACGCGATATGTCTTCGGTAGAAAAACTGCTGAGCCAGCTTAAGTTGGACGAAGACATGGAAGTGGAAGTCGAGGAATTGACGGAAACGGACGTGCTTGTCGACAGCGAACTGGCAGTCGAAACCTATACTGAAGCGCTGACTCTGACAGAAACGGACACCGAGACTCTCACGGAAGCGCTTGTTGAAACGACCGTTGAGACGGAAGTGGAAACCGAAGTCGCGACGGACGTTGAAACAGACGTTGCTGTTGAAGTAGAAACTGTCGTTGATACTGAAGTGGCGGTTGAAGTGGAAACCGCTGTTGAGCAAGAGCTTGAAACCATGGTTGAAACGGAAGTGGATACTGTGGCCGAAGAAGCGTTCGACACTGAGGTTATCACCGAGCCTGAGGTTGAAGTCGCAATTGAAGAAACTGTTGCTGAAGAAGTGGCAGAAACTGTCGATATAGAGACTGATACCGCATACGAGCCGGAAACTCAGGCCGAGGAAGATGTTGCACCACCTTGGCAAAACATCGCTTCTGAATATGCGTTTCAGGTGTTGTTCTTCGAATCGTTTGGCGTGACATACGCCGTTCCTCTTGCCGAACTAGGGGGAATTCACCGACTCGAAGACTGCAATCACCTGATTGGCAGACCCGATTGGTATTTGGGTCTGCAAACAGAGCGGGATCAGCAGTTGGATGTCGTCGATACCGCCAAATGGGTGATGCCGGAAAAAATAGCGGATAACAACCATCGCGATGACTATAGTTATATTGTGATCTTGGGTGACAGCAAATGGGGCTTGGCTTGCAATGCCCTCCTGGGGACAGAGTCACTCAACGGAGAACAAGTGCGATGGCGCGAACAAGCTGGCAAACGGCCTTGGTTGGCCGGATTAGTCAAAGAAAAAATGTGCGCCTTGATCCACGTCGAAGCGCTGATTGCCATGCTGAATCAGGGTATTGATGCCAATGCGTTGGCGTAAGTGACGCAGCACAGCACGAAAAGAGGAAAATAAATGTCTCAGGTAGCTGAAGTTCAAAAAGAAAACGTGAATGACGAAGTCTTGCAGTGGGTGACTTTCCAGCTGGAAGACGAAACCTACGGCATTAACGTTATGCAGGTTCGGGAAGTATTGCGCTACACCGAAATTGCGCCGGTACCAGGTGCGCCAGACTACGTTCTTGGCATCATTAACCTGCGTGGTAATGTCGTGACGGTTATCGACACCCGTTCACGTTTTGGTCTTGCCCAAGGTGAAGTGTCCGACAACACACGTGTGATCGTGATTGAAGCAGAATCTCAAGTGATTGGCATCATGGTCGACAGTGTGGCTGAGGTGGTTTACCTCAAAACGTCTGAAATTGACACCACGCCAAGCGTAGGTACCGATGAAAGCGCCAAGTTCATTCAAGGTGTGAGCAACCGTAACGGTCATCTGCTCATTCTGGTTGACCTGAACAAACTGCTCTCTGATGAAGAGTGGTCTGAGATGGCAATGCTGTAATGCTCGACTTGGTGTTGCAATGGTTACCACTGGGCATCTCTCTGAGTGTCGCGGTGGTTGCCTTGTTGATGTTGAGACGGGAAAAAAAAGCGCGCCAGAATCTGGAAGCAAAATTCCAGGCCATGGAGCTACTTTATAAAAATGCCCGTCAACAGCATGAGGGCCTGTCCAAGCAGTTTAATGAACTGCGTGCAGGCTCTATTGGCATGAGCCAGAAACTTGCTGAGCTCTCGCAGCGCTTTGATGAGTTGCTCGACAAACAGAACGAGATGGAAATGCAGGACCCAGACGGTCGCCTCTACAGCCGTGCCAGTAAAATGGTGGAGCTTGGTGCCGATCTGCGGGAACTGATGGAAGAGTGTGATCTGCCGAAAGCAGAAGCAGAACTTCTATTGAATATCAGAAAGCAACGCATGACGCGTTAATCGGATATTCCAAAGCGTCAAACTGTTTTGTTGACCATGGACCCTTCCCATCCGGGCGGGGTTTTTCCATCTAAGTACCAGGCAAAAGCAATTAATTCTGCGATCACCAAGTAGAGTTGTTCAGGGATTTCGTCACCCACTTCCAATGCCGCCAACCAATTCATCAGGGCTTCGTCACTATGTATGAGTCCGCCATTCTTCTCCATTTCCTCTATGAGCTTTTCAGCCAACGCATCGTAGCCTTTGGCAGAGACCTTTGGCGCATTAACACCATCGTATTTGAGCGCCACTGCGCTTTTGGCTTTCTTCATACCTGAATATTCACTCCTGACGAGATGGTTTCCGTCTGTGCGCTTTCTAACGTATTGATTTCACATTGCTGCAGCGCGATTTGATGTTGGGCGAGTTTTTCTTCGAGTTTGGGCATGGCGGTTTCAATCTGCTTTTTCAAGCCTTCAGCATCGGTGGAAAAACTGAGAGAAAGTGAATTGTCCTCAAGTTCTGCTGTCGCAGTGAGGTGACGGTTCTTTGCCAGAGTCAGGTTGAGCGTGATGCACCAGCGCAACTTTTTCTTCTTTCTTCCGGTCTTTTTCTCGACGTTAATGTGTACCGGGGAGAGGTTGTTGTCCCTGAAGGGAAACAGCCAATGGTAGTCACCGGGTTTGGTCTGCTCGTTGATGCGCTGCTCAGCCATTAGCATCAGCAAAGATTTCAACTTTCCCGAACCTTCTTGCTCATTGGCTGGTGCGGTTGCCTGGCGCAATGCTTCCAGCAACCCTTTATCCGCTTTCTGCTCCGCAAGCCATTTAGCGGCCTGTTTTGTATCAGCGGGCATGGTGAGCTGCTTCAGCAGCGTTAACATCACAGGCGGCAATGATCCGTTTTCGTTGCGTGTGCCTTTCAACAGTGAATGGAGTGGTAAAAGCGCCAAGAGTTGAGAGAGTTGGGAGCGCTGACCATCGCTCAGATTGGGCTGCTGACCGGGTTGCTGTAATGGTTTCCCTAAATCAAGCAGGCTTTTAACCGGAACATTCTTCAATGTTTCCTGCGCTAATGCATTGATGTGATTGATATTGTCGATTTTCATATTTACTCACAATTATTAACGCTTAGCGCATATACCCAGCCCTCATCAATCAGTAGGATTTGATTGCTTGAGTGACATTAGCGAGACCTCGCGGCTAACGACTTTAAACGCCTCTATGGTATTATCGGGCAAATTTTTCATAACTTTATCGGGAAAGCCAATTTCTCATGTTGGAAGTGCGCGAGCTCAGCTGTATCCGTGATGAAAGGGTGCTGTTTGAAGATCTCAGTTTTACGGTGTCATCCGGTGATCTTGTCCAAATTGAAGGGCCAAACGGCGCGGGTAAAACAACATTGTTACGGATCATTGCCGGGTTGGGGCTGGCGGAATCTGGCGAAGTCTTCTGGGACGGAGAATTGGTGAATAAAGCCCGAGAAGAGTTTTATGGCAATTTACTGTTTCTTGGCCACAGTACTGGCGTAAAACGTGAGATGACTGCGTTTGAAAATCTGGCATTTTACCAGCGTATGCATGGTGACGCGGATGAAGCCAGTCTTTGGGACGCATTGGCACGTGTCGGGCTAGCTGGCCGGGAAGATGTGCCTGCCGCGCAGCTGTCTGCTGGTCAGAACCGTCGGGTTGCATTGGCAAGGCTTTGGATTAGCCAATCTAAACTTTGGATTTTGGATGAGCCGTTAACCGCCATCGACAAACAGGGTGTAAAGGTGCTTGAGAGCCTTTTTCAACAGCATGTAAATAATGGAGGCATGGTGTTGTTTACCACCCACCAAGATATGTTCGAAGGCAACCCGGGTTTGCGCCGGATCAGGTTGGGGGCGTAATGGGATCAGCTATGTTTCACATGATCCGTCGCGAGTTGCTCGTGGCGTTTCGTCGCCAATCTGACATGCTGAACCCACTGTGGTTTTTCATCATTGTCATCACCTTGTTTCCATTGGGTGTCGGACCTGGTCCCAACTTACTGGCTGAAATAGCACCAGGGATTATCTGGGTGGCTGCGTTGTTGGCGGCGGTATTGTCATTGGATCGTTTGTTCCGTGATGACTTTATGGATGGCTCGTTAGAGCAGATGCTGCTGATGCCAGAACCTTTGTCAGTTCTGGTTTTCGCAAAAATTGTCGCACATTGGCTGCTGACCGGTCTGCCACTATTGATCATAAGTCCGCTTCTGGCGGTATTACTGTCTTTAGACTGGGAAGCTTACAAAGCCGTTGTGCTAACACTGTTGTTAGGCACGCCGACGCTGAGCTTCCTTGGCGCGATTGGTGTGGCATTGACGGTAGGGCTGAGAAAGGGCGGCGCATTGCTAAGCCTTCTGGTCTTACCGTTGTTTATTCCGGTGCTTATCTTCGCGACATCGGCGATTGATATGGCAGCCGGTGGATTTCCGATAAACGGTCAGCTAGCCATTTTGGGCGCGATGCTGGCAGGTTCGGCCACGCTTTCCCCGTTTGCGGTGTCTGCTGCTCTGCGGGTGAGTGTCCAATAATACTAATTATTACAACATATTAACTGAGAGTGATATCTGCAATGTGGAAATGGCTTCACCCCTATGCCAAGCCCGAGGCAACCTACCAACTCTGTAACACATTGTTGCCATGGTTTGTGGTTTTGGCAGCCCTGTCTTTGGTCACCGGCACCATCTGGGGACTGGCATTCGCGCCTTCGGACTACCAGCAAGGTGACAGTTTCCGAATCATCTATATTCACGTTCCGGCAGCGATTTGGTCTATGGGCGCTTATATGTCGATGGCCATTGCGGCATTTATCGGCTTAGTGTGGCAAATCAAAACGTCTGATTGGGCAGCCGCGGCGATGGCGCCTGTAGGTGCGGTATTTACCTTTATTGCACTGGTGACTGGGGCTATCTGGGGTAAGCCAATGTGGGGCGCTTGGTGGGTATGGGATGCACGCCTGACTTCTGAGCTTATTCTCCTGTTCCTGTATCTTGGTGTGATCGCGCTTTACAACGCCTTTGATGATGACCGCACTGCAGGTCGTGCTGCGGGTATTCTGGCGATTGTGGGGGTGATTAATCTGCCTATCATTCACTTTTCAGTCGAATGGTGGAACACGCTGCATCAGGGCGCGACGATCACTAAATTTGCGAAACCTTCCATTGCATCAGATATGTTGTGGCCTTTGCTTCTGAATATTCTGGGCTTTGCTATGTTCTTTGGTGCCGTGTCGCTGATGGGGCTGAAAAACAAAATTCTACAACGTGAAGCGCACCGTCCTTGGGTTCGTGAACTGGTTGAGAGGGGATAACCATGCACTTCGATTCTTTCTCTGAATTTCTGGCGATGGGTGGTTACGCTGGTTACGTTTGGGGCGCCTTCGGCATTACATTCGTGGCGATGGCTTGGGTAGCATTGGCGACCCGTTTCACCCGACGCAAACTGTTTAAAGAAATTAAAAACAAAGTTGCCCGAGAGCAACGTATTAAGAATGCCCAAAAAATGGAGAACACGCTATGAACCCGAGACGCAAGAAACGACTGGGGCTGGCTCTTGCCCTGGTGTTTGGTGTAGGCGCGACGATTGGATTGGTGCTTTACGCATTGAACCAAAACATGGACTTGTTCTACACGCCGACTGAATTGGTGAATGGTAAGCCGGATGGTACCAAACCTGAGGTCGGTCAACGTCTGCGTATTGGTGGCATGGTGGTGACTGACTCAGTGGAGCGTGACCCAGAATCTCTGAAAGTGAGCTTCCGTGTTGCGGATGTTGGCCCTGAAGTCACCGTGGAATTTGAAGGTATTCTGCCTGACCTTTTCCGTGAAGGTCAGGGAATTGTTGCACAGGGTGTGCTGGTTGATGAACGTACCGTGTTCGCAAGCGAAGTATTGGCGAAACACGATGAAGAATATATGCCGCCTGAAATCGCAGAAGCGATGAACAAGGGGCATAAACCGCTTGAATACACCGAGCAGCAAAAACAGGGTAGCTACTAATGATTGCTGAATTAGGGCATTTCGCCCTTATTATCTCTCTTGGTTTTTCCGTCCTTCTGAGCATCTATCCTCTTTGGGGGGCTCACGTCGGAAACCAGGCCATGATGCGTTCCGCGCGTCCATTGGCTATCGGCATGTTCCTGATGCTATTGATGTCTTTTATCGCATTGAGCTGGGCATTCTACGTTAACGACTTTACGGTCACTTATGTGGCGAGTAACTCAAACAGTGCCTTGCCTTGGTACTACCGTCTGACGGCAGTCTGGGGTGCACACGAAGGCTCGTTGCTTCTTTGGGTGCTTATCCAAGCGGGTTGGACACTGGCCGTTGCCATTTTCAGCCGTGGCATGCCACTGGAGTCTGTCTCCCGCGTATTGGCAGTGATGGGCATGATTGGTGTCGGCTTCCTGCTGTTCATCATTCTGACTTCGAACCCGTTTGAGCGCACACTGCCTTATTTCCCTGTTGATGGTCGTGACCTCAACCCGCTTCTTCAGGATCCGGGGCTGATTGTTCACCCACCGATGCTTTATATGGGTTATGTGGGTTTCTCTGTGGCATTTGCTTTTGCGATTGCATCCTTGATGGCAGGTCGCCTTGATACGGCGTGGGCACGTTGGTCTCGTCCTTGGACGACTGCAGCTTGGGTATTCCTGACACTGGGTATCGCACTGGGCTCTTGGTGGGCATACTACGAACTTGGCTGGGGCGGCTGGTGGTTCTGGGATCCAGTAGAAAACGCCTCCTTTATGCCTTGGCTGGCGGGTACCGCGTTAATGCACTCATTGGCGGTGACGGAAAAGCGCGGCACGTTCAAAGCGTGGACTGTACTGTTGGCATTGTCTGCATTCTCACTCAGTTTGCTGGGTACTTTCCTGGTACGTTCTGGTGTACTGGTTTCTGTGCATGCATTCGCTTCTGATCCAAGCCGTGGCCTGTTTATTCTTGGCTTCCTTGTGGTGGTTATCGGCGGCTCGCTGCTGCTTTATGCATTGCGTGCGTCAGAAGTCCGTGTGCGCGGTAACTTCGAACTGGTCTCCCGAGAGAATGTCCTGCTGGCAAACAACATTCTGTTGGTTGCTGCACTGGTTGTTGTTCTATTGGGTACTTTATTGCCATTGGTTCACAAACAGCTTGGCCTGGGGTCGGTTTCCATTGGTGAACCTTTCTTCAACCTTCTGTTCACTTGGCTATCAGTTCCGTTTGCCTTCCTTCTCGGTATTGGCCCGCTGATCCGCTGGAAACGTGACAACCTAAAGAACGTGAAAAAGGAACTGCTGTTTAGTGGTGTGCTTTCAGTCGTTCTGGGTGTTGCACTGGTGTGGATTTTCGCTGATGTCTTTATGCCGTTGGCAGCGCTGGGTGCGGTGATGGGCCTTTGGGTCATCACTTTGTCATGCATCGAGGTGTATCAGCGTGCGACTCACCGTCATGATTTCGTCACCGGTCTCGGTAAGCTGGGTCGCAGTCACTGGGCAATGGTGCTTGGTCATATCGGTCTGGCAATCACCGTGCTTGGTATTGCAATGGTTCAGAACTATGACATTGAGCGCGACGTGAAAATGGCACCAGGCGATCGCATTGAACTGCAAGGCTACGATTTCCATTTCGCAGGTCTTCGCGATAAAGATGGTCCGAACTACGACGGTTACATCGCGGACTTTGATATTTACCGTGGCGATAAGCGCGTAAACACACTGCATGCTGAGAAACGTTTCTACACGGTTCAGCGTTCCATGATGACCGAAGCGGCGATTGACCGCGGCATTACCCGTGACCTCTATGTGGCAATGGGTGAACGTTTGGACGATGGCTCTTGGGCAGTGCGTATCTACTACAAACCATTTGTTCGTTGGATTTGGTTCGGCTCACTGGTGATGTCACTGGGTGGTTTGCTGGCTATTTCGGACAAGCGTTACCGTTTTCGTAAGAAGGCTCAATCAGAAGTGTCTGCTGAGCCAGTGAAGGAGGCTTAAGGGTGAACAAACCTTTACTCTTTATTCCGTTTGCACTGTTTATGGTGTTGGTTGGTGTCTTCTTTGTGCAATTGGGCAAGAACGCCGAAGGTGATGATCCGACTAAGTTAGAGTCAGTGCTGGTAGGTAAGCCAGTGCCTTCGTTCCGTCTGGAAGATTTGGCGCAAGCCGGCAAGCTTTACGATCAGGACATTTTCAAAGGCGAACCTCTGCTTTTGAACGTGTGGGCAACTTGGTGCCCTACCTGTTATGCAGAGCACACCTACCTGAATGAGTTGGCAGCCAATGGCGTGAAAATCATTGGCCTTAACTACAAAGACGATCGCGTAAAAGCGATCGGCTGGCTCAACCAATTAGGTAACCCTTATCTGGTCAGCCTGTTTGATGGTGATGGCATGCTAGGTCTGGATCTTGGTGTTTACGGCGCGCCAGAGACTTTCCTTATCGATGCCAATGGTGTGATTCGCTACCGTCATGTCGGTGATGTGAATGATAGAAACTGGAACGAAAAATTAGGCCCGATGTACGAGCAAATGCTGGCGGAGGCAAAAGGCTAATGAAACGTTTTCTGTTAGCAATCATGCTGGCTGCAAGTGCTGCGTTCACAGTCTCTGCAGCGATCGAAGTTTATGAGTTTGACACACCTGAACAAGAAGAGGCCTTCAAAAAACTCGGCAAAGAACTGCGCTGCCCTAAGTGTCAGAACAATAATATTGCCGATTCCAATGCTGGCTTGGCTCAGGATCTTCGTTTGAAGGTTTATGAGATGCTCAAGCAAGGTAAGAACGAAGACGAGATTGTCGATTACATGGTTGACCGATACGGCAACTTCGTGACTTACAACCCGCCACTGACGGCGTCGACATTGATTCTTTGGGCTGGCCCGGCATTGTTTGTGGTGGTCGGATTCACTGTCTTGGTGATGCGCAGCCGCAAGCCTAAAGCGAAAACCGTTAAAGCTGAACTAGATAGCGAAGAGCAGGCACGTCTGGATGCGTTGCTCAATGAAGGCTCGGCTGACAATAAAAATAAGGATAACAACGGATGACTGAAATGTGGTTCTGGCTGATCACAGCCTTAATGATGGTGGTCTCTGTTGGCTTATTTGTTTTGCCGATTTACCGCGGTAAGGAACAGGACGAAGCGGCGAGCCGCGATGAACTGAACAAAGCCTTCTTCCGTGATCGTATGGAAGAGCTTAACGAAGAAGCCGAGGAAGGTCTGGTGGAAAACCAGAATGAATTGGCAGTTGAGCTTAAGCAGTCATTGCTGGATGACATTCCAGCCAACGAGAAGTCAGCGACACAAAGTAAGGTCCCTTTTGTCGTTTTGGTGCCAGGCATCCTTATCATGGTGTTGATGAGCTATGGCTTGTACGACACTATGGGCAACTATCGTGAAGTGGTTTCCTGGCAGGAGACGGCATCACGCTTGCCGGATCTGTCTCGTCGTTTGATGTCTGACACCAATGAGCCGATGACAGATCAGGAAATGGCGGAGTTGACGCTGTCTCTTCGTACCAAGCTTCATCAAACCCCAGATGACGCGATGGGTTGGCTATTGCTGGGCCGAATTGGTCTTGCAAACCGTGATGTACAAACAGCAGAAGGCGCGATGGCAAAAGCCTATAACCTGATGCCTGACGACAGCGACGTGAAGCTGGGTTACGCACAGTCATTGATGTTGTCGGGTGACGAGCAAAACAGCAATACCGCACGCAACTTGCTGCGCGAAGTGATCAGAGTCGATCACGCTAACCTTCAAGCGTTCTCTTTGCTGGCCTTTGATGCTTTTGAGCGCGGAGCTTATGAAGAGGCTGTTGCTGCTTGGTCTACCATGAAACAACTGCTGCCAGCGGACGATCCACGTATTTCTATGTTGGATCGCAGCATTCAACGTGCAGAAGCACAAATGGGCGCTGGCGAAGGGCAGTCCGTCTCTGTGACAATTTCGCTGGATGAACAAGTCCAATTGCCAAGTGAAGGTGTATTGATTGTTTCGGTTCACTCTGCGGATGGTGCGCCAATGCCGGTTGCAGCGAAGCGTTTGCCGCTGAGCCGCTTCCCGGTAGAAGTTGAACTGACAGATGCGGACAGCATGATCCCAGAGCGTTTGATGTCTTCATTGCCAGAGGTGATGGTGAAAGCCCGCATTGACAACGACGGCAACGTAATGACACGTGACGGTGACTGGTTTGGGGAAACCGTACCGTTTGAGCTCGGCGGAAGTTCACAGTTAGTGATTAACCAAAAGCAGTAAGTGCTTTATACTGCCAAAATAATGACAAAAGGTCGGTATTTAACCGGCCTCTTTTTTACCTAAAGGACAAGTTATAACAATGTGGAAACAACTTATTCTGGCAGTTGGCGTGCTGGTTTTACTGAGTGGTTGTGCCCAATCCCCGGAAGAATCTCAGGCTGACGCTGAAACCAATGCTGAATTCGACATTTCGCATCCCAATGATCCTTTTGAAGGATTCAACAGGGCGATGTGGACGGTCAATTATGATTATCTAGACCCTTATATCGCGAAGCCTGTGTCGTTGGCTTATGTCGACTATGTACCAAGCTGGACACGAACGGGTATCTCTAATTTCCTCAGTAACCTCGAAGAGCCAGCAAGCATGGTGAACAGCATTGTCATGCTTGATGGTGATGCTGCTCTCACCCACTTTAACCGCTTTTGGCTAAACACTGTCTTTGGTATTGGTGGTTTAATCGATATCGCTTCGGCTGCCAATGTTCCGAAAATCTCTGACCGTCAGTTTGGTGACGCCATGGGTTACTACGACATAGGGCAAGGGCCTTACTTTATGTTCCCCGTTTACGGACCCATCACGTTGCGTGAGGGAGCAGGGGATATGGTCGATGGCCTTTATCCGCCGCTGTCTCTGTTAACGCTTCCGCAATCTATCCTCAAATGGATGTTTGAAGGGATGGAAGACAGAGCGGCTCTGGTTCAACAGGAAAGCTTGCTGACCAACTCACCGGATCCATACGCCTTTGCACGTGATGCTTACCTCCAGAATAAAGAGTTTAAAGCCCGAGGCGGCAAGGCGGCCGATTTACCAGAGCTAGATGAGAGTTATCTTGATGATGACCTGCTCGACGAAATTGATGACTACTAAAAATTACGCAAAAAAATGCCACTCAATTGAGTGGCATTTTTGTATCTGACATTTACTCAGTAATTAGAAGCGGTAAGTTGCTTGAACACCAGCCAGCCAAACGTTACCAGAGGTTTGGCCTTCGAAAGAACCACCGAAAGCTACTGGAAGTTTTTCTTCTTCATCTTTGATGTGAGGGCGAGGTTCTTTTACGTCTGCATCTTTTGCAAAGATATATGTGAAACCTGCGTCCAAAGTTAGGTTGTCTGAATAGTTGTAACCTGCACCTAGACTTAACCAAAGACGGTCAGTTTCTGGAATTGTAATGGTGCGGTTAGCGTCGTCGACCGCAGCTGTATCATATGCTACACCTGAGCGCAGTTGGGTTTTAGTGTTCAGCTGGTAAGTAGCACCCACTGCAAAACGATAGTTATCTTTCCAGTTTTCTTGTTTAACCAGTTGGTTAGGTTTTGTTAGCGATGGAACATTGGCTTCAAGCTTTTCAAAGGTGCTCCAGTCTGTCCAGTTTACACTAGCATGGATAGCAACCTTATCAGTGAGTTGATGGAAACTAGCCAACTCTGCTGTTGCAGGTAGAGTGAGATCCATGCTTCCTGCATACTTCACCATTTCGGTTAAAGGGGAAGTACCGCCGTTGTATAGGTTAAATCCTAGCCCTTCAGCGTGACCTTCAAGTTTAAGGTCAACTTCTGAACGATAGTTAAAGCCAATACGGCTGTCCTCATTGATCTGCCATGCAGCACCTGCCTGCCAACCCCAAGCTGTATCATCACCTTCCATGTATTTTAGGGTTGTACCTTTTTCAACCGGAATGATGTTTAGAAGCTTTGTATCTGCAGAGCTTTTTGCACCAATGCTACCTTCACCCAATACGTATCTAACACCAGCACCAACAGAGAACTGGTCGTTAATTTTGTATGCGATGTTTGGATTGATTTCCATGGTCATGACCGACGCTTCATTACCAAACTGGGTGCCTTTGAAGTTGTCATCCAGCTTAGTGTGCATACCGAAGTTGGAGCTCAGTGCCAGACCCAGATAAACCTTCTCGTTCAATTGATGAGAGAAGTAAAAGTTTGGGATAAAGGCTGAGTCAGCAAAGTCTTTAGATGATGTGTGTTCACCAGTTTGTGTGATGGTGCCTTCCACATCCACGTTTGGATCAACGTAGATAAGGCCAGTAGAAACTTGGGTGCCTTCCAGATAGGTCATCATGGCTGGGTTGCGGAACTGGGCTGATGCATTATCTGCCATCGCAGCTTCACCCGCATATGCGCGACCAAGACCAGTTGCAGAATACTCTGCCAGTTGAAAACCTGCTGCGATTGCAGACGTTGAAGAAAGAGAGCCAAGTGCTGCAGCAATTGCCAGCGGAAGAAGTTTGTTCTTGTTCATTAGAGTATTTACTTGATTATTGTGGTCGGTACAGGGTACTGACAGGCAATCAATATGCAATTTTGATGATAGGGAGAGAATGTATTTAGATAAATATATCGACGGATTGATATATTTCAGTAAAAGACACTGAAAGTTCGGTGGTTTGGAACAGGTGTACGCTGAGTTTCGGCGAACACGTGTTAATTATAAATGCCAGTTAAGCGCACTGGTGTACGCTGAAAAGCCTTGGTTTTACTGAAGTTGTTTGCGTTAGGACTTATTTGAGCGAACAAAAAGGGGAGCGAATGCTCCCCTTTAGTCACTGTGTTCTAATTCAATTAGAAGCTGCGGCTGTATTGCAGACCCATAAGAATCGCATTTGCTTGAGTTGTTGCGGAAACAGAAGACAGCGTGGACCCATTAAGTGGGTTTGGCGTACTTTCGTTTACAGAAACCTTCTCACCCATCAGATAAGTAAAGCCAAAGTCGATGGTAGAGCTCTGATCAAGGTTGTAAGTCAAACCTGCAGAGAACCACTGACGGTCAGAGTCTGGAACAGAAATTGATGTCAGTTCATCTTGAGCACTGGTGTCGTACATATAGCCAGCACGTAATGTCCAATCATTGTTCAGGTAGTAGGTACCACCGATGCTATAGTGCCAGCCATCTTGCCATTCGTACGGCTTGCTATATGAACCAGTCAAGACTGTGCCTTGAAGGTTTTCAAATTCGATTTTATCGAAAGATCCCCAACCAATGTATTGAACGCTATAGTGGACGGCGAATTTGGTGTCTTCAATTTTATGGAAGCCAGAGAATTCTGCGATATCAGGCAGAGGAAGAGTGATCTTCTGGCCTTTGTCATCTTTGGCTTCAAATTCTGGACTGTAACGGTAAGCAAAACCGAATCGGTTGTTTTCATCCAGCTCGTATACCGTACCAACATTGAAACCCACAGCAAAACCGTCGGCACCGTCAACATTCAGCAGATCCATTCCTCCGATATCTGGAATATCTTTATTGGCGGTACGCTTCATTGTGCCTTGACCGTAAATGATGTCGAGACCTGCACCAAAACTCCATTGGTCGTTCAAGCGATATGAGCCTGCAAGACCGAGGTTAAAGCTCTTCACATCGGTCAAACCACCGTATTCAGTTGCCACATAGTCATCAGAGAACTCAGTTTTGGTGCCAAAGTTAGAATAGGCATTGATACCCACAGCTAACTTTTCGTTAAGTGGCATGATAAAGTGGACGTTTGGTGCGACGGATGTGCCGCCTACATCGTCAGTATCCTCAACTTGAGTGGCAGGAACCAAACCACCTGTGAATTCGCAAGCCGCACCACAGTACTCAGCGTCACTGACTTTGATATCAGTTGTGATGGTCTCAAAGCCAATCGAGAAGGCCTTCTGATCAAACAGGGCCATTGCCGCAGGGTTACGTGCCATAACAGCTGCGTTATCTGCGATCACAGCATCACCGGCAAAAGCACGGCCGATACCTGTTGCTGATTGTGCGTTAAGTTGGAAGCCAGCAGCCAGTGCTGACGTGGAGCTCGCTGCAACAGCCATTGCCACTGCTGAGCGGATAAACAGACGCTTCTTATTCATAATGTGAATATTCCGAATAAAATTATAATTTTTTTGATATTTATGCTCAAAATGAGCTGCGCAAATTCTATTGTGTAGGTGCTTTATTGGAAATCTGACCAGTTATAACATGCTGTTTTGTAAATGCTTGAGGTGGCGCTAGGTGGTTGTAATTGCGGGAAAAGAAAAAGGGGAGCGTCTGCTCCCCTAGATTTTGTAATGGATTGTATCAGGCCTTCTGATTGAGATGTTGCTTCAATTGTTCAGCGACAGGCATGATATCTGCGCCTTCTTTGCCTACTACAATCACACTGCTGTTATTGGCTGCTGGCAATGAAATAGCTTCCATATTGCCATCGCTATAGTTTTCCATAGCTTTGGATTGCTGCGGCACAACAAAAACAGTGAAATCTTCGCCATTGTTACCTTTAAGCACCATATGAACAGCATGCTTATCGGCAAAGCTGCAATGGTTGATGTACGACACTTCGCCAGGTAACTGACCATTAAAGGTTTTACCTAATGGTGACAGCTTGGCATTCACTTGGGTCAAGGTTGCACCCTCGAACACGTTATTGGTGAAGTCTTCTTCATGGTAATAGTGCTCTAGGGCAATTTGTCCCAAGCTTGCTTGTCCTGGCAAGACCGGTAGCGCCTGCCAATTGAATTGGCCCAGCATAATGCCGAAAGCAAATGCAACAGAAGCAGCGATAGCCAGATGAAAGCGCGGCTTCCTTGCTTCTCGCACTACGTCACTGGTTTGTTTAAACAGGACTTTGTCGACCAAATCATCCGGTACATCCACGCGCAGGGTTTGATCTAATAGCGCATCTAGCTGATCTAGCTCTGATGCTAATTTTTGATTAGCTGGCGACTCTGATTTTGCTGCCAGAATCTCAGGATCTTTATCCTGAGGGTCCGCCAGAAGGCGTCGACGAAATTCGAGCTCATCCATTTAGCGCACCTCGCTGGCCTGAAGTTTGATTGTCCATGAACTCTTTCAATTGGTTTCTCGCTCTGAACAAACGCGTCATAACAGTGTTTTTATTTAGGTCTAAGATCTCAGCGATTTCTTCACCGCTAAATCCGGCAACGACCTGTAACACCAACGGTTCTCGATATTCTGGTGACAGACGCATGATTTGCTTGTGAAGCCATTGCTGTTCTACCGAGGCTTCTTCACTAGGGCGTGCATCGTCTGCAACCTGATGGTCATCAATATCTACCAATTCGAGCTGTTTACGCTCGAAACGGCGTGCATTTTCGCGCCTAAGGATGGTGATCAGCCAAGCTTTGGCGGCGTTGTCATCTTGAAGGCTATCAAGCGAGCGCCATGCACGTAGGCAGGTTTCCTGCACCAAATCTTCCGCTACGTGCTGGTCTTTCGTCAACCAGTATGCATAACGGTAGAGGTCTCTGTGCCAGGCTCTCACGAGCGCTTCGTATCGTCTCTGCTTTTCCATATCACTAGAGACCTTGGTTTCTGACTTTTTATTTCCAAATAATTTCAAAACCATTCTATCATCCTGATTATTTAGGATATTAAATGCCAAATTGCTGCAAAAATCATCACCAAAGGTCAACAGCCCCTAAGTGAGCAATCTGGCTTTAAGACGGTTAGCCGCTTTGCTGTAATTGTAGTGTTGATTGGGCTAATAAATAACCATGTTAAATGTACGGAGCCTGCCTTCTGAAGGTAATTTGGTTTGAATTTAATCAATTAGGCAGTGGTTGTAGTGTTTTAGACAGCTTTCTAAGAATTAAACAAATTCAACCAAGTGCATATTTATCCAACCTAACTCGCAATCTTCCCTTCGCTTTAGCCTCTCTTTCCTTCGATTGATGAGTAATCAAACAAAAAATTGATCTGCTTCAAAATCGCTTCCTGATGCGTGGGTATAGTAGGCACTGTCATCTGGTGACGTGTTACAGACTTCGTTGGTTTACCGAATCTGTTGCATGAAACCGTGTTGAGCAAGATGACAAACTTCCTTTTTGAAGGCTGACTTTACTTTCTCCTCAGGTCTATGACCTGATTTGCAATTGGCTTTACGTTAATTGATTTTATACGTGATTGCTTTCCACATACGTTGCCACACCTGATAGGTGTGGTTTTTTTTTTGCTTTTCGTTTCTAGTCACTCTCCAACTTCGCTTCTCGCTCAGTTTTTATTTTCAAAAATGTCGTAACGGTCTATGTTTGCTTGGCAGATTTAATTAAAACGCACGTTTTAATCTGATAACAAATTGGTTACACTCTTCTGGTCTGACCTCTAATAATTGCAAGGAGCGGCAATGAACTCTCCCCAGAATCTGACTACGCGTCAGGGTGAACGTATAGCTGTCGTCTCGGGTTTACGTACCCCGTTTGCACGACAATCCACCGCGTATGCGGATGTGCCTGCTGTTGATCTCGGAAAGATGGTTGTTAGCGAAATGCTAAACCGTACCGACATTGATCCTAAGCTAATCGACCAGCTGGTTTTTGGACAGGTTGTTCAAATGCCGGAAGCACCGAACATCGCACGTGAAATAGTGCTTGGCACAGGTATGAATGTTCACACTGATGCTTACAGTGTCAGCCGCGCTTGCGCGACCAGCTTCCAATCTGTCGTCAACGTCACCGAAAGCATCATGGCCGGTGCTGTTGATATCGGTATCGCAGGTGGCGCAGATTCTTCTTCCGTGCTGCCAATTGGTGTCTCTAAGCACATGGCAGCGACACTGCTGGCGCTTAGCAAAGCTAAGACGATGAGCAAGCGCTTAAAACTCCTAAGCTCACTCTCCCTCAAAGACTTAGCGCCTGTTCCACCAGCTGTAGCGGAATATTCGACCGGCCTCAGCATGGGACAAACCGCTGAGCAAATGGCAAAGAGCCATGGCATCACCCGTGAGGAACAAGATGCATTGGCACACCGCTCTCACTCATTGGCAGCGAAAGCTTGGGCGGATGGATTGGTTCGTGATGAGGTGATGACGGCTTTCCCAGAACCTTATCGCCAGTGGATTGATAAAGACAACAATGTTCGCGAAGACTCCACGGTTGAAGGCTACGCGAAACTGCGTCCTGCTTTTGACCGTAAGCACGGCTCTGTGACTGCGGCAAACAGTACGCCACTGACCGACGGTGCTGCAGCAGTGATGCTGATGCGTGAAGGGCGTGCCAAAGAGCTTGGCCTAACGCCACTGGGTTACATCCGCTCATACGCGTTTTCTGCAATTCAGGTTGAGCATGACATGCTGATGGGGCCGTCTTACTCAACGCCAATCGCGTTAGATCGCGCTGGCATTACGCTGTCTGATCTAACTCTGATTGATATGCATGAAGCGTTTGCCGCGCAGACGTTGGCTAACGTAAAAATGTTTGCGTCCAAAAGCTTTGCAGAACAGAAGCTCGGTCGTAGCCAGGCAATTGGTGAAATCGACATGGACAAGTTCAATGTGTTGGGTGGCTCGATTGCTTACGGTCACCCATTTGCCGCAACCGGTGCGCGCATGATAACCCAAACCTTGAATGAACTTCGCCGCCGTGGAGGTGGTTTGGCATTGAATACTGCTTGTGCAGCAGGTGGTCTGGGTGCAGCGATGATCTTGGAGGCAGAATAATGACGGAACAAACAACCCCAACAAACGGTGCGTTCTCGCTGCGCTACGGTGACAACGGTGTGGCATGGCTGAGCATTGATGTCCCTGGCGAAAGCATGAATACCCTGCAAGCCACCTTTGTTGATGAAATCAGTGCAATTCTGAGCGAGCTTGAAAGCAAAAGTGATATTAAAGGTTTGGTGCTGCACTCTGCAAAACCGGATAACTTTGTGGCCGGTGCTGACGTTCGCATGTTGGATGCCTGCAATACCGCAGAAGATGCACAAGCCATAGCTGAGCATGGCCAGAAGCTTTTTTCCCGCATTGAGAAACTGCCATTCCATGTCGTCGCAGCGATCCATGGCCCAGCGCTGGGCGGTGGTTTGGAGCTCGCTCTGGCTTGTCATAGCCGAGTCGCGAGTGATGATGATAAAACCCGTTTAGGTTTGCCGGAAGTGCAGCTTGGCTTGTTGCCAGGCTCCGGCGGTACGCAACGTCTTCCAAGACTGATTGGTGTGCCGGGGGCGTTGGATATGATCCTGACGGGCAAACAACTTCGCGCTAAGAAAGCGAAGAAAATGGGCGTTGTCGATGATGTGGCTCCCCAGTCTGTGTTGCTTCGCGTAGCTGAAGAGTTGGCGCTGAAAGGTAAGCCAAAGCGCAAAGGCAGCTGGCAGGATTGGGCGATGGGCGGCAATGCACTTGGCCGTTCTGTTGTGTTCGATCAGGCTGCAAAGAAAACCCGTGAGAAAACTCGCGGTAATTACCCTGCCACTGAAGCTATCCTCGAAGTCATCAAACACGGCTTGGATAAAGGCGTAGAGAAAGGTCTGGCGTTGGAAGCAAAACGCTTTGGTGAGCTGGTGATGTCGTCAGAATCTGCCGCACTGCGCAGCATTTTCTTTGCGACAACAGCAATGAAAAAAGAAACCGGCGCTGATGCTGAGCCTCGCACTGTGACAGGCGTGACTGTGCTGGGCGGTGGTTTGATGGGCGCTGGCATCGCTAATGTGTCTGCGACCAAAGCGAATACACCAGTGCGCGTCAAAGATGTCAGCAACGATGGCATTCTGAATGCCATGGCTTACAGCTACAAACTGCTGGATAAAAAGCGCAAGCGCCGCATCATTTCCAAAGCCGAAATGCAAAAGCAGATGGATCGCATTAGCGGTACGACTGACTATTCCGGTATGAGCCGTAACAATGTGGTTGTTGAGGCTGTATTTGAAGATCTGAAACTGAAGCACCAAATGGTTGCGGAAGTAGAAGAGAATCTGGCTGAAGATACCATCTTCGCCACCAACACTTCGTCACTGCCAATCCATCAAATCGCCGAGGGTGCAAAGCGTCCTGAAAATATCGTGGGTCTGCACTACTTCTCGCCGGTCGATAAAATGCCACTGGTAGAAGTGATTCCACATGCGGGCACGTCCGAAGAAGCCGTTGCGACTGTGGTGAAGCTTGCGAAGAAGCAAGGTAAAACGCCGATTGTGGTCGCTGACAAGGCTGGTTTCTATGTGAACCGTATTCTTGCGCCTTACATGAATGAAGCGGCAAGAACCTTACTGTCCGGTGAGTCGGTTGAGCACATTGACAATGCGCTGTTGGATTTCGGTTTCCCTGTTGGCCCAGTGACACTGCTGGATGAAGTGGGTATCGACATTGGCGCGAAGATCAGCCCAATCTTGTTGAACGAACTGGGTGAGCGTTTCCGCGCACCGGATGTGTTCGACGTGATGCTCAATGATGGCCGTAAAGGTCGTAAGAGTGGCAAAGGCTTCTTCGTTTACAACGGTAAGAAAAAAGAAGTCGATAAGCGTGTCTACACCTTACTGGGTGTTGAGCTGAAAAGTCAGCTATCCGCACATGAACTGGCCATCCGCTGTGTGCTGATGATGCTGAATGAAGCTGCCCAGTGTCTGGATGAAGGTGTGGTGAAATCTGCGCGTGACGGTGATATTGGTGCTGTGTTCGGTATCGGATTCCCACCATTCCTTGGTGGTCCATTCCGCTATATGGACCACATTGGCATTAAGCGCTTGGTGGAAATGCTTGAGCAGCATGAAGCCAAATATGGTGAGCGCTTTGCACCGTGTGAGCTGCTTAAAGCCATGGCTGCGGAAGGTAAGACGTTCCACTAATTAAGCTTTAAACAAAAAATCCCCGGCTGGCCCGGGGATTTTTTATATCTGAAGCATGGAAAGTCCATCAACACTTAGTTAATTCGCTCGGTGCGATTGCGACGAAACGCTGTGACAGATTCGATTTCCTTTGTGCCTTCAAGGCTGCATTCATCAGGGTGAGCGCCACCGCAACTGTGCATGATCAGACGATCTGATGTGCGCGGTTTCAATTGCTCGACCACAAACTTCACCATATCGGCGCGATCCATATCGCGGATAGCAGCTGCAACGTTCTGACGCTGGGTGAATTCTGCATCCTTATTGCCAATACTGATCCACAAACGCTGTCCGCGGGCGCGGAGATTGGCATCCGGCTCTTCTATCTGTCCGAGTAATCCTTGTTTACTGGCTTGCCATTGCGCTTCGTTAAGCTCTAGCAGCACCAGGAAGAAGGCGTTGAGGAAGTCGTCTATTGCTTCCATCAATTTCGCCGGTCCCGCCTGAGGCGACTGCACGTAGAAGATCAAACCTGGGTGCCGGTTCATTGGCATGTTGCCTGAGCCAACCATATAGCCAAGTTGCTGCTTGGTACGCAGCTCGTTGAAGAAGATGGCAGACATCAAATGCTGAGCGAATGTAAATAAGGCGACATCCTGAGGTTCAGTGCCGTGGCTCTGGTAGTAAACCAATACGGCTGAATCTTGACTGTCACATCCCAGATGATAGGACGCGCTACCAGCACCTTTCAAAAGAACCAGTGGTCGGGTGGACTCCTGGTAGCGTTGATTGTGCACACGAAGCGCATCTTTTACAGGCTCAGCCAAATCCAGTGTTTGCTGTTTCTGCCAGTTACCGTAAACAAACATCTCAACATGCAGTTCCGACATCACGCGATGCACAAAGTCCGGTAGCTCTGTCACCTGCAGTGGTTCCAGCGCTTCGATGAGCTCTTCATACGTTGGATTGTTCGGTTGCAAGATGCCGGTCATCGAATTGTATAAGCGGTTAATGGCTTTGTTCTGAGTGGCGTTGTTCCAACTTCGTAGCAATTGGGTTTTGATGATTTCAAAGCGCTCTGGGTTGAAATCGCGCTTGGCAAACTTATCCAATACCAAGTCCATCAGGAGTGGCAGCTTTTCATTGAAGCCGCTGAGCTTCAAAGTCACACCTCCTTGATGGGCATAGAGATTGTAATTGAGCCCTGCAACTTCGGCAGGATAGGCTGTCTCATTGATCGACTCCATCAGCATTTCAACACTGACGCGGGTCTTTACGATGTTCTCGACCGATTGCACTGCATGCGGGCTGTCTATCGCAACGTAAACCACGCCTTTCGGGACGCGGAAATCGGTATCTTGCAAGTGCCACAAACGAAAGCCCGGTAACTCCTGAATCATCTCAGGTAGTTGCTGTTCTGGCGCTTCTAGATCTGCAGGGTCGAGTTCATAACTGATAAAAGGGTTTGGCTCTGGTAAAGCCAGCGCGGGAGAGATATGTGCCGCACGCCATTTTTCGAGCTGAGCTTCAGTGAATGGTTTCACGCTGTAAGGGGTGTCGTACCAATTGGCCGTGCGGTCATAATTGCCACCTTTGGCAATCAACGTCAGGCGAAGATGATCGGGTGTTAGATAGCCAAGCATCTGGCGTATCAAGGCTTCGTCATATTCCTGCATGATGTAGTCGCCATATAGCACATCCGCATCCTGATAATGCTGCATGTTGAGCACCATATGACTCACGGTATCGATAGGGCGTGACGGCTCTTGATAACGAAACGCCATTTCCTGCACCGCACGTTTTTCTGCATAACGCCAATCATCGAGCCCCTGCTCGCGGATAAGACTGATAGCCTGAAAAATGTAAGTCACGATATCGTCAATCTTGGTCAGTCCCGCCTCGGTCAAGCTGACACTGACTGAAAACTCTCGGAAATTCGAACCGCTGATCCCACCACCTGCTGACAGATTATTGATGAGCCCTTTTGCTTTGAGCAAAGACATCACACTGCCAGTACCTTCATAACCGAGAAGATGGGCAATGTAGGAAAGTGGCTTGATTTTGTAATGCTCATCGGTCGCTGGCATTGAAAATGCCAGTGTCAGCTTGCGAACATCTTTGAGCGGCTCGATACAGACAAACTGCTGCAACTGGGCTTTATCGACAAACGGGACGTCTGGCACAAACGGCGACAGGTCAAGGTTTGGAATATTACTGAAAGTTTGGTTTGCCAGCGTTTCCAAATCGTCCAGCCTGAATGGACCAGTGATAGAGGCTGCCATCAGGTTGGCACTGTAATGGGCCTTGTAAAAAGCAATCAGCTCATCACGCACCGAACTGCCCTCGCGATCGGCAAGGGTGTCGAGGCTACCGACAGAAAACTTGGAGAAAGGGTGAGCCGGGTTGATGGTCTCTTTCTGCACCTGGTAAATCCGGCGCACATCGTCCTGAAGCTTCAGGCGATATTCTGAGTCAACCGCGTTGCGCTCTTTGTCGACTGCGTCTGCATTGAACAAAGGCGCAGAGAAGAATTGGCCGAATCGATCCAGCGCTTCTTCGAAATGGTCGTGTCGGATATCGAAGAAAAAGGTGGTGTTCTCGGTTCCCGTCCAGGCGTTGTTATTACCACCATGGCGACTGATAAAAGATTGGAACTCACCGACATCAGGATATTTCTCTGTACCGAGAAACAGCATGTGTTCTAAAAAGTGCGCTAAACCTTCACGATCAGCGGGATCACAGAAGTGTCCCACATTCACGGTTAACGCAGCAGCACTGCGCGGTGCTTGCACATCTTCTACCAGAAGCACCCTCAAATTGTTGGCGAGAGTAATAAGGCGGTAGCTACGATGATCGTTGGGACTGATTTGCACAAAGCACCTTCACTGGTAGTGGCAAGGTCTTAATTATGACCACGTAAGTAAATTGAGGCAAACATCTGTGCGATCAGTCGTTCCAGATTAAAGAATTGACTGGTAGCATATCGAAGAATACTCAAAATCAGCTGTTGTGATATGCGAATTTATATTATGCGCCACGGTGAGGCACACACCTTCGCCGCCAGTGATGAAGAACGTCCGCTGACCGATCGTGGTGAGCAACAATCGGTTGAAATGGCACGCTGGCTGGCACAAGAGCTGCCAGAGGGAAAACTGGACTTGGTTTTGGTGAGTCCTTATTTACGCGCACAGCAGACTTGGTCGGCATGTGCTGCCGTTTTGCCTGAAGCGAAAAGTGTTTTGACTGAAGACGGTATCACGCCGTATGGCGACAGCGAGCACGTTGCTTCTTACCTGCGCGCGTTAGTTTCCGTTGATAATCCGGCGTCGATTCTTTTGGTGTCGCACCTCCCGCTGGTGGGTTACCTCACCGCAGAGTTTGAAACCGATCTTCAGCCGCCGATGTTCCCGACTTCTTCGATCTCCTGCATTGAATACAATCCGCAAACAGAACAGAGCGAAGTGCTGTGGATGAAAAGTCCGTCGCAAGTGATGGGTTACGCATCCTGACCGCTTGGTTGAAAACAGCTTTAAGCAGACATAAAAAAACGCCCAACACAGGGCGTTTTTGCATCTGTGCTTCAGGCTATTTTTCCGGGATTTCAATCAGCACCAGTAAAGCGCCATCACCACCAAATTCCAGTGGTGCCTGATGGAATGCCAACACGTCTGGGTGCTGTGCCAGCCAAAGTGGTGTCTTCTGTTTCAGTATGTGTTTGCCAATACCGTGCATGACACAGGCACAACTGATCCCTTCTTTTATACAAGCTGCAATCAGTGCGCCTAACTCTCGCTTGGCTTCCAGTTGCGTCATGCCGTGTAGGTCCAGGAACATATCCGGCACGTAAACACCGCGGCGAAGTCTTTTTACTTCGTATTTGGAGACACCTGTGCGCGCATATTGAGTTGGCCCATCTTCTTTCAGCAGCGGTTCAAACTCGTCTGAGAAATAGAAGGTGTGGTCGCGCGCCGCGGACTCTGTCTGCTTTTTGCGTGCTTGCTCTGTTGTCTGGCGTCTTGGCGGGTTTATGGTATCCTGCTGCAGTTTTTTAACGCCTTTCACCGCATCGCGGAACAATGACATGTCGTCATCTTCTGGGATCGGGGATTTCTTACTCATAAGTCATTTCCAAATTCTGTTAGCTGCATTTTACTTAAAATAAGAACAATGTCTGCTTTCCTGTTGGAATCGCCCTGACGGTGATGTGTTGAGGCTACTGGAGGCCATTTTGGATAGAATTATTGTTGATGAAGTCGTCAACGAGCTGCGTACGCTGCAAGACATGCTACGTTGGACGGTAAGTTGCTTTAATGCAGCAGGAATTTATTACGGTCACGGAACGGACAATGCATGGGACGAAGCGGTACAACTGGTACTGCCGACACTTTATCTGCCAATCGATGTGCCTGCAGAAACGCAAACTGCGCGTCTGACCACCAGTGAACGTCACCGTATTGTTGAACGCGTAATCCGTCGTATCAACGAGCGCACGCCAGTGGCTTACCTGACAAACAAAGCGTACTTCTGCGATTTGGAATTCTACGTGGATGAGCGTGTGCTGGTGCCACGTTCACCAATCGGTGAGCTGATTCAGAATCAGTTCAGCCCAATGCTGGAAGTCGAGCCAAGCCGTATCATGGATCTGTGCACTGGCAGTGGCTGCATTGGTATTGCCTGTGCCTACGCGTTCCCTGACGCTGAAGTAGATCTGGTGGACATTTCTACCGATGCGCTGGAAGTGGCAGAGATGAACATTCAGGAGCATGGCCTGGAGCAGCAGGTTTTCCCAATCCGCTCAGATTTGTTCCGCGATCTTCCAAAAGACAAATACGACCTGATTGTCTCTAACCCACCATACGTGGATCAAGAAGACATGAACTCGCTGCCGGATGAATTCCGTCACGAGCCAGAGTTGGGTCTGGCTGCAGGGACCGATGGCTTGAAACTGATGCGCCGCATCATCGCCAATGCACCGGATTACCTGACTGAGCAGGGCATTCTGATCTGTGAGGTGGGCAACTCCATGATTCACGTTCAGGAGCAGTATCCGCACCTGCCACTGACTTGGCTGGAATTTGAAAATGGCGGCCACGGTGTCTTCCTGATGACTTATCAGGATCTGGTCAGTGTTGCCGACGAATTTTCTATCTATAAAGACTAATTGTTGTCTTTGCCCCTAAGAAAAAGGCCGAAATTATAGATTTCGGCCTTTTTTGTATCTCTCTTTCCGGTTTTGCCTCATTTCTTGAAACCAGCCCAGTATTACAGGGAGTTTCCACCTGTACATAAAAAAAGCTTTTGCTTCTCAATCGCGGTTATGTTTCATTAGGTGCATGCTAATGCGGTTGTGATACGTCGACCGGAGAGAAACAGAGGAAGTAATGGCAGGCAATTCAATAGGTCAGGTTTTTCGGGTCACCACTTTTGGTGAAAGTCATGGATTGGCGTTGGGCTGCATTGTTGACGGTTGCCCACCGGGACTTGAAATTTCAGAAGCAGATTTACAGGTCGATCTGGACCGTCGTCGTCCGGGTACCTCAAAATATACGACTCAACGTCGTGAACCGGATGAAGTGAAGTTCCTTTCTGGCGTTTTCGAAGGTAAAACGACAGGGACGTCGATTGGCCTGGTTATTGAAAATACCGACCAGCGCTCACAGGATTACTCCAAGATTGCAGACCGCTTCCGTCCTGGTCATGCTGATTACACTTACCACCAAAAATACGGACACCGCGATTACCGTGGTGGTGGCCGCTCTTCAGCTCGTGAAACGGCGATGCGTGTTGCTGCGGGTGCGATTGCAAAGAAATACCTCAAGCAAGAGTTTGGTATTGAAGTCCGCTGTTACCTCTCTCAAATGGGTGATGTGACCATCGACAAGGTCGACTGGGATCAAGTTGAGCAAAACCCATTCTTCTGCCCGGATGAAACAAAGCTGGAAGCGCTGGATGAACTGATCCGTGCGCTGAAAAAAGAAGGCGATTCTATTGGTGCCAAATTGACCGTGGTCGCGAATAACGTACCTGTTGGTCTTGGCGAGCCAGTGTTTGATCGTTTAGACGCAGACATTGCTTACGCGCTGATGGGTATCAATGCCGTGAAAGGCGTGGAAGTGGGCGATGGCTTTGACGTCGTCAACCAGCGCGGCAGCGAGCACCGTGATGAACTGACGCCGGAAGGCTTTAAATCCAACCACGCGGGTGGCATCCTTGGTGGGATTTCATCTGGTCAGGATATCGTTGCGCACCTTGCATTGAAGCCAACTTCAAGCATCACGGTACCGGGTGAAACCATCAACGTAGATGGTGAAACCGTCGATGTGATTACCAAAGGTCGTCATGACCCGTGTGTCGGTATCCGCGCGGTACCAATTGCAGAGGCCATGGTTGCGATTGTATTGATGGACCACCTGCTGCGCCACCGCGCGCAGAATGCGGGTGTGCATACCAATACGCCGAAGATTTAAATGAAATATCCTAGGGCCTAGGAAAAGAAGGTCCTAGAATTAGCAAAAGCCAATACAAGAGAAAAGGGCTGACGGTCTACACCGCCAGCCCTTCTTTTTGTTCTTTGCTCTTCCTAGGACCTAGGATCTAGGTCCTTCTTTTCCCAGAATGGTTTGTTCTTCCGCTTCAAAACTAAACACCGGCAGGCTCCAGCCAAACTTCACCGCCGACATACGGAAGACAAAGCCAGTCACCAGCGTAGAAATGGTCGCGATGTTCTCATCAATGCCAAACTGGTTTCCGTAGGTCATCAGTGCCCAATACATAGCGCCTGCTAAGAAAGCGACAGAAGCATAAAGCTCTTTATGCAGCACCATTGGCTGACGGCGACACAGTAAGTCGCGCAAAAGGCCACCAAAGATGCCTGTGACCAGCGCGGACACCACACAAATCAGCGGCGACAACCCCATGTCCATACCCACACGGCAACCGATAATGCTGAAAGCAATCAGACCGAGTGAGTCCAGCCAAACAAAAAGCTTGTGATTGCGGGCCACCCAGGATGCCATCCAGGTCGTGACGATACCGGCAACGCAGACAATCACCAGATAGTGCGGGTTAGCGACCCAACCAAGGGGGTAATGACCGAGCAAAATATCACGCACGGTACCGCCGCCAATGGCTGTGCAGGCTGCGACCAGCATGACGCCAAACCAGTCCATATTCCTGCGTCCAGCCGCCAGTGCGCCTGTCATGGCTTCAGCGGTAATTCCAACGATGTATAACGTGGACAACAACATGATATTCAGTAACTTGCATTTGAATGGGATAATTTCGCGCAATCATAGTTGTGATTAACCTCTCAATCCAATGAAAGGTTGTGAGGTCACGCATGAATTGAATTCATGCTTTTGATGGTGGAATTGGCCTAAAACGGCGCTTTTTGCTGCGACAATGGGGGCTTTGGCAGGTAAAATGCCCGCTTAACTGAATTTGCTGTAACTTCATTATTACAATTCGCGCCATGCAACACGATTACAACGATCTTATTTCTGTCTTTAATCAGACTTTTATTGATTCTTTCAATACAGAATTGCTGCTGGGCGGCGATGAGCCGATTTATCTGCCTGCGGATGATGACAACCCACACCACCGAATCATCTTCGCCCGTGGTTTTTATGCCTCTGCGCTTCATGAAGTGTCACACTGGTGCATTGCCGGGCCCGAACGCCGTTTGCTGGAAGACTTTGGCTACTGGTATCTACCGGATGGACGCGATGAGCAGACGCAAGCCGAGTTTGAAAAGGTAGAAATCAAACCTCAGGCGGTAGAGTGGATTCTGTCGGCCAGTTGTGGCTTTCGCTTCCAGGTAAGCTGCGACAATCTAAACGGTTCTTTCGAACCTGACCGCCCGGTATTTACCGCAAAAGTGCGTAAGCAAGTGATGAAATATCTGGAAGACGGCATGCCTACGCGCGCCAAAACCTATTCAGACGCCCTTCGAACGTTTTATAATCGTCCTCCTTTAACGCCAGCAGACTTTTCCTGAGAGCTAAAAATGATCCAAGAATACGAAGAGAAAATCCTCGACCTGATTGATGCCATGGTAGAAACCGCATCTGATGATGAGTTGTTTGCCAGCGGTTATCTGCGTGGTCATGTCTCGCTGGCGGCCGCAGATTGTGAGCAGGACGGCATCGAAGATGTGTCTGCGCTGAAGGTACGTGTTGACGAAAGCCTGAAAGAAAATTCAAACGAGCTGAACCCTTCTGATCAAGTGCTGGTGGGCAACCTCTGGGCATCGTTACAAGAACAGGCGGGTTAAACACTGCATCCAGATAAGAAGAAGGCGCCAATTGGCGCCTTCTTTGTTTGAATTATCATTCCCTACTAAAGCGCTTTACCCTTGAGCAGTTTTCTTACCCACATACGTCCTGGATGCAAGGCGTTAAGCACATCAACCGGCATGGGTAGTGGGTCGCCACAAAGCTGTGAAGCCAGAAGCTCACCGAGGATGGGTGCTGAGGTTAAACCGCGGGAACCGAGTGCCAACAGGCTATAGAGGTTCGGGTAAACCGGCACATCTTCGGCACTGTCTTTTTTGTCACGCAATTCGCTGTATAGGGTTTTCAAAGCTTCAAAGTCGCAGACATCACCAACATATGGCAAATGATCGCGGCTGGCACAGCGAATACCTACGCGACCACCACCATGGTCAGTATCAATCTCTTTTGGCCATTCAGCAGGAATGCAATCGACCAGGCGCTGCTTGTTGTCAGCCTGATCGTCCATGCGGAAGTCCATGGAAGTATCATTCCGGCTGTAGCTGGCACCGATGCAGTGGGTATCATTTTTTGGGTTGGCCGGCGTCAGGTAACCGTCATAACACAACACGGTTTTGAGTTGCTTTAACGCTGGCGTGGTATTGATGTGGGACACCTGACCACGAACCGCATAGGCCGGGATGGGTGAGGTTTGCTCAAACTGGGTGAACTTGTGACCGTTAGCGATCACCACGGTATCGTGAGTCCGTTCGCCTTGGTTTGAAGCCAGTGTCCACGACCCGTCCTTATAACTGGCTTTCGTCACTTCGGTATTGTAATGACAGGTCAACAGGCCAGTTTTTTCCGCATTGGTTATCAAGCCCTGGGTTAACTGCTGAGGACACAACCAACCGCCGAGAGAATAGGTGACGCCGCCGTGCCCGGTTTCAATGCCAGTCAGTGATTTGGCGTCTTCTCTGGTGATGCCGTGGATAAGAGATTCCGGAAAACCACCTGTCAGCATCTTCGCCAATTTGTCCGCGCTTTTTTCATCCCACCCTAATTGAGTAACGCCACAAAAATCGTGATCAAACGAAACCGTTTCTGCTGCCTGTTCAATAAACTGACGGGAGAACAGAAATGCCGGCGCAAAGAAGCGAGAAAGGGCATCGTCACTGCCATTTAGAAGTGGATACACCGCGCCTTGTCGGTTGCCAGATGCGGCAAGTCCAGGCTTGTCATGTTCGCAATAAAGGGTGACTGATTTTCCACGACGTACCAGTGACAGTGCCAAGGTGGCACTCGCCACACCGCCACCAATAATCGCAATGTCATTGCTATTTTGTGGTGCAGTACGTTTATACCAAGGAGCCTGTTGGCGTGGCTGGTTACGTTCGACCATGGTGCCGACAATCATGTCGCGTTTGGTGCCATAGCCCTTGGCTTTCTTCATTTCAAAGCCCGCGTCAATTAAGCCGCGACGCACAAAGCCAGCTGCTGTGAAAGTGGCCACGGTACATTCCTGTTTGGCCAGTCTTGCCATGCCGTCGAACAGCGCCTGACTCCACATTTCTGGGTTCTTGCTCGGTGCAAAGCCGTCCAGAAACCAGCAATCCACAATACCGTCATCAGACGTCCATACTTGCGGCATACAGTCTTTGATGTCGCCGAACCACAAATCCAGCGTGATCATGCCATCTGCCAGTACCAAACGGTGGCAGCCAGAAACTGCTGCTGGGTAGTGTTTGCGTAGTGCTTCGGCGAAATCCGCCAACTCTGGCCAGGCTGCGTGGGCTTTTTCTAAGTCAGTGACGGAGACCGGGAACTTCTCAAAGCTGATGAAATGAAGCTGGTTGACTTGAGCCTCAGGGTTTTCCTTTCGGAATTGGGCAAACCACTGCCACACAGCCAAGAAGTTAAGGCCTGTACCAAACCCGGTTTCCGCAATCACGAATCGGTCGTGTGAAAAGGTATCCCAGCGGTTTGGTAGCTGGTTTTGCTGTAGGAACACGTAGCGCGTTTCTTCCAGACCATTGGAATTGGAAAAGTAAACATCGTCAAAGTTGTCAGAGACCGGTGTTCCGGCGTCATTCCAGTGAATTTGGGCGTGTTCAATACGGGTTTGGGTCACAAGCCTTACCTTAATAAAAACGGGGGTTGCACGTCGAGCGCGGATTCTATCGCCAATTCGACGGAATATACAGAACCGACAACGGGTCTGTGTCAGTATGTGAAAAATTTCAGCTTACACCTGTACTCTAGGAAAGCTGACCACTTAGGCGTATCAAAACCGCTATCATCGGTGCGAACTCGAATTGTAGGAACAAAAGATGAAACGAGCCGTAATTACAGGTATGGGAATTGTTTCCAGCATCGGTAACAACGTTAAAGAAGTGCTGGAGTCATTAAAGACGGGTAAATCAGGGATTAGCTTTTCCCAACAGTTCGCAGACATGAAGCTTCGCAGTAATGTCTGGGGTGATTTAAAGCTCAATCCTGCTGATCACATTGATCGCAAAAAGTTTCGTTTTATGGGCGATGCTGCGGGCTTCGCTTATCTGTCAATGGAACAGGCTATCGAAGATGCCGGTTTGACAGAAGATATGGTGTCTAATGACCGCACCGGTCTGGTTGCCGGTTCAGGTGGCGCATCGTCAATTAACCAGGTTGCAGCCACAGACACATTACGTGAGAAAGGCGTAAAACGTGTTGGTCCTTACATGGTGCCACGTACCATGTCTTCAACGGTTTCAGCTTGTCTGGCAACACCATTCAAAATCCGTGGTGTGAACTACACCATGAGCTCTGCGTGTGCGACATCAGCACACTGTATTGGCCACGCTGTTGAACTGATTCAACTGGGCAAGCAAGACGTTGTTTTTGCAGGTGGTGGTGAAGAGCTTGATTGGTCACTGACCATGATGTTTGACGCTATGGGCGCGCTGTCGACCAAATACAACGACAACCCAGAAAAAGCATCACGTACCTACGATGCAGACCGCGATGGCTTCGTTATCTCTGGTGGTGGCGGCATGATGGTTATCGAAGAGCTTGAGCATGCGCTGGCGCGTGGTGCGAAAATCTACGGTGAAATCGTGGGCTACGGTGCAACGTCAGATGGCTACGACATGGTAGCGCCATCAGGCGAAGGCGCGATCCGCTGTATGAAGATGGCGATGCAGGACGTTGATCAAATCGACTACATCAACACGCATGGCACCTCTACGCCAGTGGGTGATGTGAAAGAGCTGGGCGCGATTCAGGAAGTGTTCGGCAACAACAGCCCTGCCATTTCTGCAACCAAAGCCATGACCGGTCACGCGCTGGGTGCGGCAGGTGTTCACGAAGCGATTTACTCCACCATTATGCTGGAAAACAACTTCGTTGCACCAAGCATCAACATTGAAAATCTGGACCCAGCCGCTGAAGGTCTGGATATCGTGTCGGAAACCCGTGAAGTAGAGCTGAAGACAGTCATGTCTAACAGCTTCGGCTTCGGTGGTACCAACGCCACGCTGGTTATCAAAAAATACGAGGGATAAGCGTCTCACTTGTCCCCGGAGCCACTGACTATCAAAGTCAAAAGGCTCTTCAGTTTTCCGGGACGTTGGCTTTATGCCTACAACAGACGCAGGTTTAGATCGTTGAGAGCCGATCTCTACCTTTCAGATCCTGGATTTTGCCCGGCCAATTGGCCGGGTTTTTTCGTTTTATCTGGCGCAGAAAACCGTCACAATAGCGCCAATGGAATAAATGTAAGAGTAAACGCACTTGAACATTCTGATTGATGAAAATATGCCGTATGCCGCTGAGCTGTTCAGCAAGCTGGGTACGGTTACCGCAAAAGCAGGTCGTACCCTGACCGCAGAAGACTTGATTGACGTTGATGCGCTGATGATTCGCTCCGTCACCAAGGTTGACGAAGCGCTGCTGGAAAAAGCTAGCAAACTGAAATTTGTCGGTACGGCAACCGCAGGCACCGACCATGTTGATGCGGAGCTGCTTGCCAGCAAAGGCATCTTCTTTACTGCTGCGCCAGGCTGTAACAAAGTGGGTGTGGCTGAATACGTGATAAGCGCGCTGCTGGTGCTGAGTCAACAACAGGGCTTTTCTATTGCTGACCGTAAGGTCGGCATTGTGGGCGCAGGTCAGGTGGGTAGCTACCTGTCGAAGTGTCTGTCAGCGCTAAGCATTCCACACCTTTTGTGCGACCCGCTCAAACAAGCGGAAGGCGACACACGCGAGTTTCATCCTCTACAGACGTTGATTGCAGAGTGTGATGTTCTGACCTTCCATACGCCGCTAACCAAAAACGGTGAACACCCAACGCATCATCTGATGGGTGAAGCGGAGATCGCTTCACTGAAGCCTGGTTCAATCCTTATCAACGCGGCTCGAGGCCCAGTGGTCAGTAATGACGCATTGAAAGCTGCGCTGAAAACACAGCAGCTAACTGCCGTTCTGGATGTTTTCGAGTTTGAGCCGGAAGTGGACATGGAACTTCTTCCTATGCTGGCTTTCGCCACCCCGCACGTTGCGGGTTACGGACTGGAAGGCAAAGCACGCGGCACCACCATGATCTACAACAGTTACTGCGAGTTTCTGGGTAATCAGGAAGAAAAAGTCGAAGCGGCGTCTTTGCTGCCGGTCGCGCCAATTCCAAAGGTATCTCTGAGCAAACCTTGGGAAGAAAGCGATCTGATGGCACTGTGCCAGCTCATTTATGACATTCGCCGTGATGATGCCGAGTTTCGCCGAGCGGTGGCCGACGTTGAGCAGCAACGCGCAAGCTTTGACCGCTTGCGTAAGAATTACTGGGACAGACGCGAGTACAGTGCAATTACAGTAGCGGGCGAGGCAGCGTTTGGGTTAGAGTCGCTCGCTAATTTAGGTTTTACCGTAGAGGAATAATCATGACACAAGAATTCGATGTGGCTTATGACGTCGCTGTTTTAGGTGCTACAGGCGCGGTAGGGCGCACCATTATCGAGGTGTTGGAAGAGCGTAAATTCCCTGTGCGCAACCTTCACTTGCTGGCAAGTGAGCGCAGTGCCGGTGAAACCATCCGTTTTAACGGTAAAAGCGTCCGCGTGAAAAACGTGGAAGACTTTGACTGGAGCCAGGTTCAAATCGCACTGTTCTCAGCGGGTGCGGAATCTTCAGACCGTTGGGCACCGATTGCCGCAGACGAAGGCGTGGTGGTTATCGATAACACCTCACGTTTCCGCTATGAATACGATGTTCCGCTAGTGGTGCCAGAAGTGAACTCGGAAGCGATTGCGGATTTCCGTAACCGTAACATCATCGCGAACCCTAACTGTTCGACCATCCAAATGCTGGTGGCACTGAAGCCAATTTACGATGCTGCAGGTATTGAGCGCATCAACGTAGCAACCTACCAGTCAGTATCTGGCTCAGGTAAGAAAGGCGTTGATGAACTGGCAGGCCAGACAGTGAAACTGCTGAACAGTCAGGAAGCTGAGCCAAGCACTTACAAAAAGCAGATTGCGTTTAACTGTCTGCCACATATTGATGAGTTCATGGACAACGGCTACACCAAAGAAGAAATGAAAATGGTGTGGGAAACTCAGAAAATCCTGGGTGACGACTCCGTAGCGGTAAACCCAACCTGTGTGCGCGTGCCGGTGTTTTATGGTCACGCTGAAGCGGTACACATTGAATGTCAGCAGCCGTTGGATGCCACCGAAGCGATGGACTTGCTATCCCGTGCTGAAGGCGTTGAAGTCTACTACGGTGAAGATTACCCAACGCAGGTTAAAGAAGCGACAGGTAAAGACCATGTGATGGTCGGTCGTGTACGTAATGATATCAGCCACCCGAACGGCCTGAACATGTGGGTTGTTGCTGACAACGTCCGCAAAGGGGCCGCGACAAACTCAGTGCAAATCGCTGAACTTCTGATCCGCGATTACCTGTAATCATCCTTGATTGATTCAACCTAACAGCCGGCAGCAGTGATCTGTTGCCGGTTGTTTGATCACAAAACACAGTTTTATCTCTTCACACTACAGTTTTCAGCTGGGCTTCCGATATAGTTAGGGAAATAACCAGTAATATCAATCGCAGCAGGTGTTTAACGCCTTACCTCCCAACGACTTCAGTAGGGAAACGCGCCGCGATTGTGAAAAGCCTTTTATTCTGCCATAGGGGAATGCGGGCAGTGTCTGACCCAGATTTTTATAACGCGATGAAGCGAACTCTTTTTTCATACTTATCAGGTGGTCGTCTCGGCAAAACGCTTGTCGTCTCGTCTTTATTGCTGAGCCTCGGTGTTCCGTTCTCTGCGCACTCTGCTATTCGTATTCTTGGCCCGGTGGAAGAATCTCCTCCGCCTAATGCTGCTGCACCTCTGGCTCAACAAAATCAGGCGCCACTATCTTCGGTGAACCGACGCCAATCGGTTGGTCCAACCCGTGACTCGGACACATTGTGGTCGATTGCATCGCGTTATCAGCCAAATAACTCTGTGACTGTTTATCAGACCATTGGTGCCATTTTCCGCCTCAATCCAGGCGCGTTCGAAGATGCCAATATTCACGGTCTGACTCCTGGCAGCACTTTGTTGATGCCAACCCTGACGGAAATTCGCCGCGAAAGTACGGATGACGTAGCAAGTCGCCTGCAAATTGATCAGGCGCGAAAAGACGCACAACGCGTTGCTAACCAGCCGTTGAGTCAGCAAGTTAAAGCACCTGCTGCCACACCAAAACCTGCGCCTAAGCCAGCGCCGAAACCTGAACCTGCAATGGCAGAAACTGCGAAGCCAGAAATGGAATCCGTTGAAACGGATTCCATGGCTGAGAACAAGCCAATGCAAGAGAAGGAGATGATGGAGCCTGAAGGGGACACATCCGGTGCACCAGCCAAGCCAAATATGTCTACCGTTCAGAATCAGATTAATGAATCTGACCTGCAAATGGGCAAGTTGGTTGAAAGTAATCACATCCTCAAAATCCGTCTGGCTGAAGTTCAAAACGAACTGGCTGTTCTCAAAGACCAAATGTCCGCGGATGAAGAACTGACAGAAGAAATTCGCGAATTCCTCGAAATCCAGCGTCTACGTCAGGCGCAGATGGAAATGAAAGAACCTTCGTTCTTTGAATCCTTGATGGCTAGCCCGCTGATGCTGGCGACCATGGCGATTATTCCCGCACTGCTAGTGATTGGTGCTGCTGCCTTCTTCATCATGCGTCGTCGTAAAGACGAAGATGTTGATGTGGAAGAGCCGGAAGGTTTAGACGGCGAAGATCCGGAACTTGACGCTGTGATGGTGGCGGACGATGACACCGACGAACTGGTTCTGGAAGATGACGAACTCGAAGTTACCGATGATATCGATGCCGATCAGCTCTTTGGCGATGACATGGGAGATGATCTTGATGACATTAACCTGTCAGACACCCTTGAGCTTTCAGAGGAGCCCGAAGAGGGTGGCCTCGACATTGATGCAGATACTGACCTGACATCGAATCTGGATGTTGGCTTGGATGATGACTTCGATACCAGCACTGATTTAGATATCGAAGCCAACACTGACGGTGCAATCGGCCTTGAAGACATGGAGCGCGCGCTTGATGAAATGTCTTCCCAACCAGAAGAGTCCGAGCTGAGCCCTGATGAAGCACTGGCTGCAATGTGGGAGCAATCTCTGGGTGGCGGCGACGATGAAGAAGTCGATGACATTGACGCTCTGTTGAATGCAGAGCAGTCAGGTGGCAGCGAAGAAGCCACTGCGGAAGAAACGGATTCTGAAGATGTTGAACCCGCTCTGGAAGCACAGGAAGAAGAGACTTCAGAAGGTGATCTTGAAACCAATGAAGCCCTGTTCGATAAGGTACTTGATGATGAGCCAGAAGTGGATTTGTCTCAGGATATCGATTTGTCTGATGACGATATCGATGACCTTATCGGCGATGCCGCAGAACCAGAACAAAGCGCAGATGATAATTCTGCCATGCTGGATGGGCTGCTCGATGAAGACATTGATCTCATCAGTGATGGTGTCTCAGAAGATGAAGATATTGCAGATCCGGACGCACTTCTGGATGAAATGCTGGGCGATGACCTGATTGATGAAGATGGCAATACGGTTGAGGCAGAAGTAAAAGATGACATCGATGATTTGTCATTGGACACTGAACCAGAAGCTGATCTGTCTGAGTCGGATGCTTTGCTTGATGAACTGGTCAGTGAAGATGGCGACATAGATCCGCTGGATGAAAGCGCACTACTTGACGAGTCTATCGATGAAGATGACCTATTGAGTGATGTACTGGGTGACTCGGAAGAGCAGGAAGACGTTGATCTTGGCGAAACCGATGTACTGCTCGACGAACTGATTGATGATGGCGACACACTTGAAGACGAAAGTGCATTGCTGGATGAAGTCCCTGACGATGACTTGCTCGGTAATGACCTCGATGTTGACAGTGAGCTTGATATCGATAACGAGCTGGATATCGACAATGAACTCGATATTGATGGCGATCTTCTCGATGAAGCAGCCGATGAAAGTCCAGTGGATGTATTGGATGATGTCCTTGAAACCTCAGACGAACTGGATATTCCAGAGTCAGATGAGTCTTTAGTTGCTGACGACACAGAAGCACTTGATGAGCTGAACGCTCTCGTTGAGGAAACCCCTGATCACCTTGAGGTAGAGCCAGAAGCGTCTGAATCTGATTTGGAATTGCTTGACGATGTTCTTGAGCAGGAAGAGCAAACAGACGTAGAAGCCCCTCAAGATGACGAGCCTTTAGCCGAAGATACGGCGATTGAAGAGCCAGAGGCCACTGCTGATGACTTAGAACTTCTCGACAGTCTGTTGGATGAAGAAACGGCTTCTGAAGAATTTGAGCAAGCTGACGTAGAACCTACCGATCTGGAACAGCCGGAGCAAACGTCAGCGGAGTCAGAAGACATTGCTGATTCTGAAGAGGCGACAGATGCTGAAGACCTCATTGCAGATGAAGCACTGGATTTGGAGAGCGCTGAGCCAGAAACAGAAAGCACCGAGCAAGAAGTTGAACTTGAAGCGCCTGAATTACCGGATCAAGAGCCTGAAGACCTTGCAATAGAAGAAGAGCCACAGGACGCTTTTGAAGCAGAAGCAGAAGCAGAAG
>NZ_LASY01000080.1:0-20373 GCF_000973155.1 Grimontia sp. AD028
TATTCTACAATCAAATTTTTTAACGCAGTTATTGAGCATTTTAACAAGCTAGGATGAGCAGATATTTACTACGATTGGTATCATTTCTTAAATCTGGATGGAACCAGCTCATTGCGGTGAGTGTTCATCAGTACCGCCATCGGCACCAGATAAATCCAGCCGACCTTAATCGTCAGGACAGCCAGAGACACGGTCGTCACTCTCACCAAATACTTATTGATGGTTTGCAACACAACGACTTTCTCTTGGGTTTATTTTGTTTTTCTTGTACCCCGGAAGTATACATTTTGGGCAGAAAGTCACAAGTTGAGAGCATCTTCTGCCAGCCCATCAGACATAAAAAAACCGACGGCTTTCACCATCGGCTTTTTCTGAGACTCGTTGTCAGTTTTACTGACGCAGTGCGCGCTCACCACGAGCAATACCCACCACACCACTTCGTGCGACTTCGATGATGTCGGTGACATCTTTCATCGCTGCGATGAAGGCTTCAATCTTGTCGCTTGAGCCTGCAATCTGCACGGTGTAGAGCGAGTTAGTCACGTCCACGATCTGGCCACGGAAGATGTCTGCAGTGCGTTTTACTTCTGCACGGGCAAAGCCGCTCGCTTTCACTTTCACCATCGCCAGTTCACGTTCAATGTGCTCTGACTCGGTCACATTACTCACTTTCAGCACGTCAATCAGCTTGTGCAGTTGTTTCTCAATCTGCTCGCGCTCAGACGCCTTAACTACGGTGGTCGTGATGTTCAAGCGGGACAGCGTTGGATCGTCTGTCGGGGAAACCGTCAGGGATTCAATGTTGTAGCCACGCTGTGAAAACAGGCCAACTACGCGAGACAATGCGCCCGGTTCGTTTTCCATCAAAATCGATACAATACTGCGCATTATGTTCTCTCCGTCTTGCTCAACCACATTTCATTCATTGCACCACCACGCACCTGCATTGGATAAACGTGCTCTGTTTCATCCACGCTGATGTCGAAGAAGACCAGTTTGTCTTTCATCGCCAGACCACGTGCCAGCTCGCTTTCCAGCTGAGCCGGATCACTGATGCGAATACCTACGTGACCGTAAGCTTCTGCAATTGCAGCAAAATCAGGCACCGAATCCATGTATGAGTGAGAGTGACGACCTTGATAAATCATGTCCTGCCACTGCTTCACCATGCCGAGGAAGCGGTTGTTGAGGTTGATAATTTTGACGGGGATATCGTATTGCAGCGCCGTCGACAGTTCCTGAATGTTCATTTGGATACTGCCGTCACCGGTCACACACAGCACTTCTGCATCAGGGATTGCGAATTTCACACCCATCGCCGCAGGCAAACCGAAGCCCATGGTGCCGAGACCACCGGAGTTGATCCAGCGACGTGGCTTATCAAACGGGTAGTAAAGCGCAGCAAACATTTGGTGCTGGCCAACGTCCGATGCCACGTATGCATCACCATTGGTGAGCTTATAGACCGCTTCAATCGCTTGCTGCGGCTTGATGCGTTCGTTATTCGTTTCGTAAGCCAAACACTTACGTTCGCGCCATACGTTGATGTTGTTCCACCAAGCGTCCAGTGCGGCTTCATCGTTCGTGCCGCCCTGCTCGGTCAGGATCTTCAGCATGGTGTTCAGTACCACGTCTGCTGAACCGACGATCGGGATGTCAGCCGAAACGGTTTTTGAAATGCTCGATGGGTCGATGTCGATGTGCATGACCTTGGCATTTGGACAGTATTTCTCGAGGTTATTCGTCGTACGGTCATCGAAGCGGACACCAATACCAAAGATCAGATCCGCATTGTGCATCGCCATATTGGCTTCGTACGTGCCGTGCATGCCCAGCATGCCCAGCGATTTGTCACCCGTACCCGGATAAGCACCAAGGCCCATCAGTGTACTGATAACAGGAATATTCAGTGTGTCTGCCAGCGTTTTAATTTGCTCGCCACACTCAGAAATGATGGAACCGCCGCCGATGTACAGTACCGGCTTTTTCGCTTCGAGCAGGGCTTTCAGGCCACGCTTAATTTGCCCTTTATGACCCGAGGTTGTCGGGTTGTAAGAACGCATAGACATGCTTTCCGGGTACTCGTAAGGGAACTTGTTTGCTGGGTTCAGCATGTCTTTTGGCAGATCGACAACCACAGGACCTGGGCGGCCGGTTGATGCCAAATAGAAAGCTTTCTTGATGATTTTTGGAATGTCTTCGGTGTTTTTCACCAAAAAGCTGTGTTTTACGATAGGGCGCGAGACACCCACCATGTCACATTCCTGGAAAGCATCGTTACCAATCAGGTTACTCATGACCTGACCGGACAACACTACCATTGGAACTGAATCGTAATACGCGGTCGCGATACCGGTAATGGCGTTGGTTGCGCCTGGCCCTGAAGTCACCAGTACAACACCGACTTCGCCGGTTGCACGGGCATAGCCATCGGCCATGTGAACGGCTGCTTGTTCATGGCGAACGAGAACGTGCTCGATATCGCTTTTCTCATGCAGTGCATCATAGATATCCAAAACCGATCCGCCCGGATACCCAAATATATGTTTTACGCCTTGGTCGATCATCGAACGAACGACCATGTCGGCTCCTGACAACATTTCCACTATATGCCTCCATGTATGCATAGTTTAGGACTTATTTGTAGCCTAGAGATGGATGTCGGCGTGACTACCTGTTTGCCGCCAATCCATGCCAGCTATGCTTTTGATTCCGGTCGTAACAAGAATCAAAAAAGCTTCCACTTTTCCCGCTTTTTTGGGCTGGCTGACGCCAGTTGCTCACTACGGTTAAAGCACTGTCAACTTTAACGCTTTGTTAGCAAATATGTCTATTGGTTAACTCAGATTCCCATTAATACTCTGATTGGGTAAAGTTTCATCACTAAAGACTCTGCCCGAGCCACTTCAATTAGCATTCACTGCTAAAAACCCACTCATTGACAATATTTACTGTTCAGAAGATGGGTGTTTCAGCGTATGACAAAAGTATGTTTTTGGCTGTTACCGACAGATTTTCAGGGAAGTAGCACGTTAAGGACACTTTAACGCCACTTTCCTTGCGGGAATTTAGGGAAAGTAGCAATAAAAAACCCGGCTCAGTGGCCAGGTTTTTCAATCAAATCAGGATCAGCTGTGCTTCTTGTACATGGCTTCGATTTGTTTCTTGTAGCGCTCTAAGATCACCTTACGGCGTAGCTTCAGCGTAGGCGTCAATTCGCCTTGTGCCATGGAGAACTCAGAAGGCAGTAGGGTGAACTTCTTCACCTGCTCAAACTTCGCAAGCTCTTTTTGCAGCTCTTCGACGCGCTTTTCGAACATTTCCACCACTTCACTGTGCTTAATCAGCTCCATGCGGTCATGGTATTTGATGTTCAGCTCTTTCGCCCAGGTTTCAAGTGATTCAAAGCAAGGCACAATCAGTGCAGACACAAAATGGCGCGCGTCTGCTACAACAGCGATTTGCTCAATAAAGTGGTCTTTACCTAGCTTACCCTCAATGACCTGTGGAGCGATGTATTTACCCCCAGAGGTTTTCATCAACTCTTTGATGCGGTCAGTGATAAACAGGTTGCCCTGAGCATCAATATGGCCTGCATCACCGGTTTTCAGGAAGCCATCCGCCGTGAAAGTTTCCGCTGTCTCTTTTGCCTTGTTGTAGTAGCCGCGCATCACCATTGGGCCGCGCACCAGAATTTCGTTGTTCTGGCCAATCTTCACTTCTGCATTCGGCATTGGCATACCGATAGAATCCGGGTCAAAGCTACCGCTGTCCCAGCAAGAGATGGTGGCGGTGGTTTCGGTCATGCCGTAACCCAGCTTCACGTTCACCCCAATGGCATGGAAGAAGCGACCAATAGTCGGCTCCAGTTTTGCACCGCCACAAGGCATCATGGTGATATTACCACCCAGCAATTGGCGCAGTTTACTGAGCACCAGTTTGTCTGCCATGCGGTGAGCGCTTTTCAGCCACGGCGCTGGTTTCTTGCCTTTACGGGTAATTTCCGCCATCAGGTTGCCGATATATACCGCGGCGCGGAACATGCCCTTTTTCACCGGACTCGCTGTCGCCACTTTCTCGTGAACGGCGCTGTAGATTTTCTCGTAGAAGCGCGGAACCGCACACATCACGGTTGGTTTAACTTCCTGCAACGCTTCGCGGATGGCATTGGTGTTAGACAGGTAGCAATTGGTCGCACCGTGGTGCAGGACGTAAAAGCTCCAGCAACGCTCAAACACGTGGGACAGCGGCAGGAATGCCAGTGATACTTCGTTCTCACTGATCCCCAACACCTTATCGTGGCTTTCAATCTGTGCCGCGACATTGGCATAATCCAGCATCACGCCTTTTGGCTCGCCCGTGGTGCCTGAGGTGTAAATCAATGTCATCAGATCGCTCATTGAAGCATCTGCAATACGCGCCTGCATTTCCTGCTCGACATTGTCATTGGCTGTTTGCAGAAACGCTTCCCAGCTTTGACCCATTTCATGGCCGGCAAAATCGACGTTATCAGTAAAGCTGACAATCTTTTCCAGCGCTGGGCAGCTTGCTGCAATCGACATCGCGGCATCTGCCTGCGATTGGTCACCAACAAACAGAATACGCACACCGGCATCGCGCAGGATATATGCAGCCTGATCGGGAGTGTTGGTTGGATAAATTGGCACTGGTACGCAGCGCACCTGAAGTGCGGCAATATCCGCAATACTCCATTCCGCACAGTTGTTGGCAAAAATGCCGATTTTGTCCTGCACAGCGAGGCCTGAAACCAGCATCGCTTTTGAAGCTGCATCAATACGCTCACCGAACTGACGCCAGCTCATTTCGCCCCAGGTATTTCCTTGTTGGAAACGCAGTGCGACTTTTTCGCCTTGAGCTTTTACCTGCTCGCGAATTCGGTTAACGATATGAAGTTCCAGCGCCATTTAATTCTCTCTCAGCACGTGGTGCGTCCCTTTAGAATGCATGTTGGGACGACGAAAAAATTTAGCTAACACTTGTAAGCTAAAACTCAGGCAGCAGTGTAATGACTCCCCCATCAATTACAAGAAAAAGCGCAGCCAAAGCGGTTAAAATCTAGGCAGTAATTTTGACGAACACTGTTCATTTCAGAGTACACTTGTTCTCTCAACTTTCAGAAAAGTTGTAACAGGCTGTAATCAATAGGGTCTGTCGCCCCTGAAAGCGTGATTCGACGGGGAACAATAGGCACAAAAAAACCGGCATAAGCCGGTTTTTCATCATTATTCTGGGTATTTCTACGCGGTTTATACCAGCGAATTGCCGCAGATAGACAGCAGTTGATCGCGCATCCAAAGATGCCCTTTGTCTTTCTCTGCAGAAGCGTGCCAGCTCAGGTAACCGCTGATACGATTGTTATCAAGCGGCAGTGGCAACATTTTCAGGTTATCACGATGATGACCTGCTTCCACCATCCAGCGTGGGGCCACAGCCACCAGTTGCGATTGGCTGACAACGTACAGGATATTGCTCAGACTTACGCCCTGATACGCCTCGCGGTAACGGCCATCACGGTAAAGTGCTTCTGCATAACCCTGCATTTCGCCGTTATGTTTTAAAACCGCATGCGCTTCGCTGGTCAGCTCTTTGGCGGTAATACTGTCGCTAAGACGCGGGTGATTTTTGCTCGCCACAACCACCAGCTCATCGTTGAACATTTCTGTGCTGCTGAAACCTGACTCATTGAAGTGCAGGTAATCAATCACAAAGTCCACTTCCTGATAACGCAGCTTGCGCGAAATATCGCGGTCAAACTCTGTTTCCACCTGAACCTTCACGCTTGGTGCCACGGAAGAAATGGTGTTCAGGATTTGCGGAACAAAACGCATGTCCGATGGGCTGCAAATCGCCAGACGGAAGGTACGGTTGCTGGTTTCAGGAATGAACACTGACGTTGGCAGTTCGTTCTTGATCAGCTGAATCGCCTGACGGATAGGGCCAAACAGTTGGCGCGCACGTTGCGTAGGCTTGATACCGCGACCGTTACGCACAAACAGTTCATCATTGAACATGACTTTCAGGCGTGACACTGCATTACTCACTGCAGGTTGTGACATGCCCAGACTCTGTGCGGCGCGCGTAATGTTCTGTTCCTGCATCACGGCATCAAACACTGTGATGAGGTTGAGATCCACACTTCTTAACGTCGTATCCGTACGGTTTTCAAAATTATTAACCGACTCTTTCTGCGTCATAGCAAAACCCTAAAGCAAGAGTAAATGGAAAGCATCCGTCGCCGTATTTACCGATCGACCCGAAAAGGAAATTTGAATTTGAGTAAGGTCGACAGCTATCAGTAAGGCAACGTTGCCTGCTCATGCCCCAGCTTAATGAGCGTAACTGAACACACGCTAACCAAGGCACCAACTTAGTAACATGGTGAGATAAATGCGCCCCAGTAAATTGTTATAAAATCATGTCCATCGAAAATATGAAAAACCTAAAACATCAACAAAAAAGAGGCTGATAATCAGCCTCTTAGATCTAAAAATACAGACTTATGTCTTGTTAGTTACACATTCATTTCATCAATGCTGGCGAAGGCTTTTATTTGCTTGCGATGGCAACCTCATGCTGAACATGGCACGCTTTCGGGTCTTTTGTGGCCAAAAATCTGAGAGAAGGTCGGTGACATGCTCAGGAAAAGACACCTGCGACCACAAGGATTCACGCAGCGCCGGAAAGGTGCTGAGATCCCCTTTTCCCAGCCAAGCTGCCAACTCTGTTGCCACCGACGGATATTTCACCCGACTGCTCTCGGACAGATCAAGCCACTCGCGAATGGTGCCGACATCCAAAGACTCCATCGTGCTTGCCAGCCCTAAGGTGTCCAAGGTGGACACATTACTTTGTTGTTCAAACTGACCATTGAGCGGTTTGAGCAACAGTTTCTTACCCAGCAACAGTGCTTCTGAAGGCAGTTCAAATCCACCATTGGCTATCACACCATTGCAGTTCGCCAAAGCCTGATGGAAAACCGTTTTACTTAGTGGCCGGATATCAACGTTCTCATCCATCCGCGCTTCCTGACATGATGGATGGAAACAGATAAACCGCTGCGGAAAATGTTGTAGTACCCGAACAACCTCTTCCAGATTTTCAAACGGAAGATACGTCAAAATGGTGCCATTTTTAGTGGGTTCCACCATTTTAAGATCAATGATCGGCGGTAAAATTGGCTGATTGAAGTGGTACCAGTGCAAGCCGATTTTCGTCTCTGTCGGTGCAAAGTAATGCATGATGAGTTTATCCAGCAGGGATTGCCCCTGCTTAGGCACGTCAAAGGCAAACGCAGACTGGTGACTGACGGACACCGTCGGCACACCTTGTCGTCTGGCAGCATGTGCCGAAACCGGCTCAAAGTCAGAAACCACCAGGTCATAGCCCGACACATCCTGCTCGCGCACTTCGCGGACGAACGACACTAGACTGTTGTTCAACGCGGTTTTCAGCATGCTGACTTTCCCCGCCTCGCTGACAAAGGTGAGCCCGCGACGCACTTCATACTCCCCGAACACGTCCATATCAAAATACTCCGATGCTGGACGGCCAGAGAACAGGAACTTCACCTCAACATGTGGCAGATTGGAAAAAGCGTCTGCCATCGCACGTGCACGGGAAATATGCCCATTCCCCGTTCCTTGTACGCCATAAAGTATTTTCATGTAGGTTCTCGTTGTTGTTTTCCGCTCGTCAGGCCATCAAAGCTAATGACGCGCAGGCCAATCCAAGCAGGGCACCGACGATAACATCAGTAATGAAATGAACACCAAGCAACACACGGGAAGCGCCAATCGCAGCGGCCCATCCCCAGTAGACATGGCTGAATTCGGGATAGAAGTGGCTCAGCAATGCCGCCATCACAAACGCTGCCGCCGTATGTCCGGAAGGCATGCTGTAGAGATCAGACGGCGTAATAAATGCAGGAAGGTGTTGTGGTCTAGCTCGGCGGAAACGTCTTTTCAGCCACATAAAAAGAGGGACTTCTATGGCAAACGCCATCAGACCGACGATCAGGAAATGCAGACCTTGCATACCGCCGAAAAGCGCAAGCAGAACGCCTATTGCCGCATAAAGGTGACCGTCTCCACTTTTAGAGACCCAACGGAAAATCCGTGCGATATCCGCACTGAAACGGTGATTTAGGCAAAGGGTGGACACGGCATTATCCACCCTTTGGATAGCGACGAGACTCCGCATTCATCTGCTCCAATTCTTCACGTTACCGTTTCAGATTAGGAGTCAGGAATGACAGTCCCGTGACGCTTTGCAGACGACTTGATGAACTTTTAAGCAAAATCTCCGTGCAGAGACTCGTGCTTTTTCACTTTGCCGAAGTCCGCCAATATGGCGTACGCAGCCGGGATCATAAACAGCACCAACAGTGTCGATGTAAAAATCCCGAACACAATGGAAATCACCAAGGGTTTCACTACCTGAGCCTGCAAACTGGTTTCCAATAGCAGCGGCAGTAAGCCAGCAGCCGTCGTCAGTGATGTCAGGAAGACGGCGCGGAAACGCTCCTGGCTGGCACGCACCACGGCATCATAAATATCTTCACCTTCATCCAAATGGTGACGGATATATTGCACCAGCAAGATGGAGTCATTCACCACCACACCCGCCAGCGACACGAAACCCATCAGGCTTGGCATACTGAGCGGGTGCCCCAGCAGCCAATGCCCCCACAGCACACCAATTAAGGCAAGCGGGATGGCAATCAAGACCACAAAGGGTTCAAGATAGCTGCGGAATTGATAACTCAGGATAACGAAGATACCGAACAAGCCCAGAGCAAAACCAATGCTCATGGATTGACTGGTCTCAGCCGTGTCCTGACTCTGGCCTTCAAACAACACGCGTAGCCCCAGATATTTCGTTTCCAGCTCTGGGATCACATCGCGTTTTAATTGCGCCAAAACATCACCAATACTGACCTGGCTTTGTACCACATCACCATAAACACTCAGCGTTCGCATGCCATCAATGCGCTGGATACGCACGAAGTTACGTTGATAATTGAGCTCTGCGGCGGTAGAAAGCGGTACCTGACTGCCATCAGGCAATACAATCGGGAAATTGGCAAAGCTTTGCAGGCTGGCGGCATCATCACTGTCGAGGCGAACATCTATCTCGATGCTCTCAGGGCCGACCTGAATTTCATCTGCCGTTTGACCAAAGTATGCGGCGCGAAGCTGACGGGCTATTAACTGGCCGTTGATGCCAAAGGCTTCAGCACCGGGACGTAGCGTGACTTTCACTTCTTCCTTGCCGGGGCGCATGTCATCGAGCACCCCTGATACGCCCTGAAACTGGCTGATAAACTGCTGGATGGCGACCGAGGCTTGTTTCAACTCGTTCAAATCGTCATGTTGCAAGCGAATATCAAAGTCGCGTCCACCCGGTCCAAACGCAGGCTGCTTGAACACCATGGAGATAGGGTCGGTCAGCACACCGGTTTCTTTTTCCCAATCTGAGATGAAGTCATCAATCAAGGTGCTGCGGATCTCCGCGCTCAACAAATCAAGCCTCACTGTCGCGATATGCTGACCACTTTCATCGGCATCGGCGTTAAAGTTGAATTGCTCAGTGATGTGCTCCACCAAAGGCTGACCACTTTCATTTTCTTCACTTAGTCGCGCACCCACTCGATTCGCTGAGGCAACCAGTGCCGCGACGACAGCCTCGGTTTGTGCCAGCGAAGAGCCGGGCGGCAATATGACGCGGGCTTCCGCAATATCCCCATCGAGCTCAGGAAAGCCGACAAACCGCAGTTGACCGGATGCCAGCAGTGAAACTGAAATCAAAAGCATGGCTATCACCCCTCCCACAAAGGGATAACGCCATTTCACGGCACTGGTGACCAACTCCGCCAGCTTACCTGCACGGAAGGCTTCAAATTTCTCAAGGAAAATGCGCTTGAAGGCCAAATCAGGTTTTGGCGCTTTGGCTTTCGCCAAAGAATGCTGCAAGTGATGCGGCAGGATAAGGAAGGCTTCCACAAGACTGAGCGTCAGTACCAGGATCAACACCATAGGCACTACCCGGAGTACCGCTCCCATCTCTCCTTGCAAAAAGATCAGACTCCCGAAAATACACACAGTAGTGAGATAAGAAGACACCACGCCGGGAAGTACCTTCTTGACCCCGTTGACTACTGCTTCTTCGAGTTTCTGTCCCCGATCGATGTGTGATGCGATGGATTCGGATATCACAATGGCGTCATCCATCATGATACCGATAGCCATTAGGAGCGCGACCAGCGACATGATATTGATGGAAAGCCCAAGTTGCGCCATCAAAAAGAAGCTGCCGAGGAAGGCAACGGGTAAGCCTGCAGCCACCCAGAATGAATAGCGCAGCGAGAAGAACATCCACATCACACCAAATACCAGAATCACCCCTTGCCAGGCATTGCGGGTCATCATGGTCAGGCGATCCCAAAGGAGCGACGAGAAATCATTGGTAAGGTTGAGCGTCACGCCATTTGGGGTACGGGTCCGTTCGTCATCAACAAACTGCGCGACTTTTTCTTTGATACGAAGGGCATCGTCAGCTTTGTTTTTGCTGATTTTAAGCAGCGCCGAAGGTTTACCATCAAACCACACCTGCTGTTCATCAAGCTCAAAGCGCTCGGTCAGGGTGGCGATATCCTGCAGACGAATCACGCCGCCGTCGCTGTCTGCGGCAACCACGATTTGCCCCAATGTGTCAGCGGCAATCCGTCTTTCGTCAAAGCGTATGAGCAGGCTCTTGTTATCAAGCTCAACGTTACCGCTAGGGAGGTTAATGTTCTGCGCACTGACCTGAGCGGCAATATCAGAAACACTTAACCCCAGCTGGCGAAGTGCACTCTCTCGCACTTCGATGCGGATTTGCTTGCCCGAGAAGCCAGCCACGCTGACCAGCGGAACGTTGTAATCACGTTTGAGTGTCTGTTTGAGATCTTCTGCGTAGGCTTTGAGCCCCACCCAATCGGTATCAGCAGCAATCGCCACATCTACCACGGGTTCATTCCAATCCAACTCACGCACCACTGGCGGCTCAATATCGCTCGGGAAGTTGTTGATGGCGTTGATTTGGGTTTGGATGTCCACCAGCATGCGGGAGATATCAGCTTGGGCATCGAGCTTCACCACTAACCCTGCCGAGCCTTCCACTGCCTCACAGCGGGTTTCAACGATGTTAGAAAGACCATCTACCGCGTCTTCCATCAACAGACAGATATTTTGCTCTACCTGCTCAGGGCTGGCACCGGGATACACTACCGTGGCGAGAATAAAAGGCGGCGCAAATTCCGGAAAGGTTTCACGCTTGAGTTGTGGCAGTGACGTTAACCCAAGAAGGATCAACGTCAGCATCAGCAAGTTAGCGGCTGTCGGGTGACGGGCGAAAAAACGTATCATGATGCCTCCCCGTTCACCGCATTGTTTTCTACCACGTCACCGTTTAGGGTCACCGCGCGAAGTTCCATTCCTGGCACGGCGGGTAGAAGATCGTTCAGCACCAACTGCTGACCCGCTTTCAGATCCCCGGCGATCGCAACGCTCTCTCCACGCCTGAACAAAATGGATACCGGTATCACTTTCAACGCACCGTCTTCCATCAGATAGACCTTGTCACCGCGAAGGGCGCGCTCTGGGATCACCCAATGGGAAGCGGGTTTGCCTTCAATCGTCGCTTTAACAAACATGCCATTAACCAGACTTGGCTGGGCAGCAATCCCCTGTTTTTGCTCTTCGCCCAGTGCAATTTCGAGGATAACGCCGACCGTCGCCTGATTCAGGCTGACCGTATCACTGAGACGCGCCACCTTGGCAGGCCATTCCTCTTTAAAGCTACCGCTGGAAAGATTCACACTCGCATTGAGCTGATGCAGTTTCTCGGCAAAACCCTCGCTTTGCTCGCCGTTTAAGGTGTCGAAAACCGTCTGCATGTCATGAATGGAGACCTGCGCATCCACCTCTACTGCCCCAAGACCGTGGGCGACCACCATCACCTGCTGCGGCGTAACGACCTGATCACGTTCGATATTTACTTCCGCAATGCGGCTGTCGACAGGCAAGACGATTTGGGTTTTATCGAGGTTTCTCTGGGCTTGCTCCAGCGCCAGATTACTTGCTTCAAGTTCTGATTCAGTGATGCGTTTTTCGTCCGGCAGGACTTTTAGCTGAGCTTCAAGATCCTGAACACGAGTTTGCTGAGAAAGGAAAGCTTGCTGTTCATTATCTAAGTCTGACTGAGAGGTTAACCCTTTCTGACGCAGGTTCTTTTGTCGCGTCAGTTCGTCTCGACTAAGGGCCAGTCTGCGCTTCTCTATCGCCAGCGTGGTTTTCAGATTGGATTCATCCAGCTCCAGTTTCGCCAAACGCGCTTCCCGAACACTCACATCTGCCTGAGCCTGTGCAACCGCCAGTTGATAGTCAGTCGGGTCGATGCGTAATAGCTCAGTGCCTGCGGGCAGCACTCGTCCTTTTTCCAAAGCAGGATTGCGGTAAATCACTTTGCCGTTCACTTCCGCAATTGCCTGCCAAGTGAGCTTCGGTGTCACCCGGCCAAAACCGGTGACCACTGGGGCGATATCAGATTGCTCTAAAGTGATGACATCCACCGCTCGTGCTTTCGATTGGGCGGGTTTCACAGGCACATCAGGCCTGCTGCTTATCGCAATGAAGAGCACCGCGATACCGACAGCCAAGGCGGGAAAGAAAAGCAGTTTACGGCGAAGTGTCATAGTGTGTTGTCTCCCTGAACCTTGAAAATTCCGTGTTGCAGCAGTGCGGCGTTGTGTTTGGCGAGTTTTTCCAGAAAAGCGCTGTCCATAGTGATCCCTTGAATGTCAGCGAGCGCCGTGGGAATGATAAATGGAAACACCATCAAGCTTGAGAAGCTCATTCGTGCCAGTTCCGGATCGATATCTGTTCTCAAAGCGCCTTTTTCCTGTAGACGCTGAAAGAGTAATTGATGAAGAGGCAAGAGAATGTCCTGAAACAGCTTTTCGACCACCTGTCGCTGCTGATCGTCTTCATCCAGCATCATGCTACGGAAGATCAGCGTGGGTAGATTAGGTCCTGTAGACATCTCGCGGTAAAACGTACTCACAACATCGTTAACGCTTTCAATTTTCCCTTCTTCAACCGCCTGGCGCATTCGGGTAATCATTGGGGCCGCAGTTTCCCTGACCATGGCCTCAAACAAACCAGCTTTATTGCCAAAGTAATAGCGGATCATCGCCACATCGACACCAGCATTTTCTGCAATACGGCGTGTCGATACCTTGTGATAGGGTTGTTTGTGGAAAAAGCGTTGGGCTTCGCTGATCAGCGCAGCTCTGGCATCAGAGCGTCCCAATGGTCGACCCGGCTTTTTGGTCATGGCATCATCCGTAATTCATCAGCGTTGAATTTATACTACTCCCTGTTTGGTCTCTTTTCGCACAATTTAATTCCCTAGATCATAGGATTGTGATGAATTTCTGTTCAAAAAACAGACACAGATGAATACTCTGGTTTTTGACTTAAAAAGCAGTTTTTTAAACCACAGTTAACATTATGAGTGACGCTTTCTTGTTATTTTCTAATTTGATATTGACGCTTTAGTAAGCTGTTTGGTATTCATTTGTGCAGACATCTTTAGAGAACTGTTACAAATGATGAAACGCATTTTCCTTCTAGACCTTCTACTTCTCGTGAATTGTTCGCGCGGGTAGGTCATGGATTGAAAACAGTTTTCACCTGACACACGAAACCCGCGCCAAGGCGCGGGTTTTTTGTATGACCTGCCAAAGGTGCGGAGTACAACCTAATAACGGCACATGAGGGAACGACCATGAAAGACCAAGTCATCATATTTGACACCACATTACGCGACGGCGAACAAGCGCTGTCCGCCAGTTTGACTGTAAAAGAGAAGTTGCAGATTGCACTGGCGCTGGAGCGTCTGGGTGTTGATGTGATTGAAGCTGGCTTCCCTGTTTCAAGCCCGGGTGATTTCGAATCCGTCCAGACGATTGCAAAATCGGTCAAGAATAGCCGCATTTGTGCTTTGTCCCGTGCTGTCGATAAAGATATCGACGTCGCTGCTGAATCCCTCAAAGTTGCCGAAGCGTTCCGTATTCACACTTTCCTTTCTACTTCTACTATCCACGTTCAGGACAAACTGCGCCGTAGCTACGACCAGGTTGTTGAAATGGGTGTGAATGCCGTCAAACGCGCTCGTCGCTACACAGATGACGTGGAATTCTCCTGTGAAGATGCGGGTCGTACACCGATTGACAACCTGTGCCGCATGGTAGAGGAAGCCATCAAAGCCGGCGCAACAACTGTTAATATTCCCGATACTGTGGGCTACACCGTACCGGGTGAGTTCGGTGGCATCATCGAAACCCTGTTCAACCGCGTGCCAAACATCGACAAAGCAGTGATTTCGGTTCACTGCCATGATGATTTGGGCATGTCTGTGGCTAACTCGATTGCTGCAGTTCAAGCAGGTGCGCGCCAGATTGAAGGCACCATCAACGGTATCGGTGAACGTGCCGGTAACTGTGCGCTGGAAGAGATTGCGATGATCATCAAAACCCGCGGCGAGTTGTTAGGCGTGGAAACAGGTATCAATCACAAAGAAATCAGCCGCACCAGTAAGATGGTTAGCCAACTGTGTAATATGCCTATTCAGTCCAACAAAGCGATTGTCGGCACCAATGCATTCAGCCATAGCTCTGGTATTCACCAAGACGGTATGCTGAAGAACAAGAACACTTATGAAATCATGACGCCAGAGTCGATTGGTCTGGGTCAAAAAGCATTGAACCTGACCAGCCGTTCAGGCCGCGCCGCGGTGAAAAGTCACATGGACACCATGGGCTACAGCGACAGTGACTACAACCTGGATAACTTGTACGAATCTTTCTTGAAACTGGCAGATCGCAAAGGTCAGGTTTTCGATTACGATCTGGAAGCCTTGATGTTCTTCAACAACTTGCAGGAAGAAGATGACTTCTACAAGTTGAAGTATCTGAGCGTACAAAGTGGCAGCGTAATGGCGACCACGACCGTCAGCCTGCAGTGTGGCGATGAAGAAGTCAGCGACGCTGCGATTGGTAACGGCCCGGTTGATGCGCTGTATCAGGTGATTTACCGCATAACGGGTTATGACATTGTGCTGGACAAGTTTGACCTGACCGCCAAAGGCGAAGGGGAAGATGGCTTGGGTCAGGCAGACATCATCGCTAACTACAAAGGCCGCAAGTACCACGGTACGGGCGTCTCAACAGACATTATTGAAGCCTCAGGTCAGGCATTGCTGCACGTGATTAACAGCATTTACCGCGCTGACCGCATCGCGCAAATAAAAGAACAAGCAACATTAAAAACGGAGACAGTGTAACCATGGCAGGCACCTATAAGATTGCCGTTCTACCGGGAGACGGTATTGGCCCGGAAGTGATGCAACAAGCCCACAAAGTTCTTGATGCCGTAAGCGCTAAATTTGGCATTAGCTTTGAGAAAACAGAATACGATGTCGGTGGCATTGCCATCGACAATCACGGCACTCCACTGCCAGATGCAACCCTCAAAGGCTGTGAAGCGGCTGATGCAGTGCTGTTTGGTTCAGTGGGTGGCCCTAAGTGGGAACACTTGCCACCGAATGAACAGCCTGAGCGTGGCGCACTGTTGCCACTGCGTAAGCATTTCCAGCTGTTCTGTAACCTTCGTCCGGCGCAGATTCATGCCGGCTTGGAAGCTTTCTCACCACTTCGTGCGGATATCTCTGAGCGTGGTTTTGACATCGTGGTGGTGCGTGAACTGACCGGTGGTATCTACTTTGGTCAGCCTAAAGGTCGTGAAGGTTCAGGCGCAGAAGAGAAAGCGTTCGACACGGAAGTTTACTATCGCTATGAAATCGAGCGTATTGCTCGCATAGCGTTTGAGTCTGCACGTCTTCGCCGCAAAAAGGTAATGTCAGTAGATAAAGCGAACGTATTGCAAAGCTCTATCTTGTGGCGTGAAGTGGTCGAAGAAATCGCGAAAGACTACCCAGATGTCGAGCTGTCACACATCTACATCGACAACGCGACCATGCAGCTGATCAAAGACCCATCGCAGTTCGATGTCATGCTGTGTTCAAACATCTTCGGTGACATCATCTCTGATGAGTGCGCAATGATCACAGGCTCCATGGGCATGCTGCCATCTGCAAGCCTCAACGACAGCAAGTTTGGCCTTTACGAGCCAGCAGGTGGTTCTGCACCGGATATCGCAGGTAAGAACATTGCCAACCCAGTGGCGCAAATCCTGTCTGCCGCTCTGATGCTGCGCTACAGCCTTGGCGAAGAAGACGCTGCACGTGCAATCGAAGCAGCGGTCAGCCAAGCGCTGGAAGCCGGCGAGCTAACGGCTGATCTGGCTGGCGATGCGACCCCGCTGACCACATCCGAAATGGGTGATAAGATTGCAGCGTATGTAAGCGAAGCCTAAGCGCACTGGAAGCACATAATTATTAAGGAAGACAGGGCAATGTCAGCGAAAACCCTTTACGAAAAAATCTACGACGCGCATATCGTCGTAGAAGCACCGGGCGAAACCCCGTTGCTGTATATCGACCGTCACTTGGTCCACGAAGTGACCTCTCCTCAGGCATTTGATGGCCTGCGTCAACACGGTCGTAAAGTGCGTCAGGTTTCTAAAACCTTCGCGACTATGGATCACAACGTTTCTACTGAGACCAAAGACATCAACGCCTCAGGCGAGATGGCGAAAATTCAGATGGAAACGTTGGCAAAGAACTGTGAAGAGTTCGGCGTCACCCTCTACGATCTGAACCACCCTTATCAGGGTATTGTTCACGTTATGGGTCCTGAGCTGGGTATTACTCTGCCAGGCACTACCATCGTTTGTGGCGATTCCCATACCGCAACCCACGGCGCGTTTGGTGCACTGGCATTCGGTATCGGTACCTCTGAAGTTGAACACGTACTCGCGACTCAAACACTGAAGCAAGGCCGTGCCAAGACCATGAAGATTGAGGTCAAAGGCAAAGTCGCTGAAGGCGTGACCGCGAAAGATATCGTTCTCGCGATCATCGGTAAAGTCGGCCACGCAGGTGGTACTGGTCACGTGGTTGAGTTCTGTGGTCAAGCGATTGAAGATCTGACCATGGAAGGCCGCATGACGGTCTGTAATATGGCGATCGAGCTGGGCGCAAAAGCGGGTCTGGTTGCACCGGATCAAACCACCTTTGAATACCTGCAAGGCCGCAAGTTCTCGCCAGCTGGCGCAGACTGGGATGCAGCTGTTGAATACTGGAACAGCCTGAAAACTGACGCGGACGCGGAGTTCGACACCATCGTCACGTTGGAAGCGGCAGACATCTCTAACCAAGTCACTTGGGGCACCAACCCAGGCCAGGTTGTGGGTGTGAACGATGTAGTTCCAGCACCAGAGAGCTTTAGCGATCCTATCGAGCGTCACTCTGCAGAGCGTGCGCTTCGCTACATGGGCATCGAAGCTGGCCAAAAAATCACTGACATCACCATCGATAAAGTGTTTATCGGCTCTTGCACCAACTCACGTATCGAAGACATGCGCGCCGCAGCGGCTGTCGCCAAAGGCCGTAAAGTGGCTGCAGGCGTTCAGGCGCTGGTGGTTCCTGGCTCCGAGCAAGTCAAAGCACAAGCAGAGCAAGAAGGTCTGGACAAGATTTTCGTCGAAGCTGGCTTTGAATGGCGTCTACCAGGTTGCTCTATGTGTCTGGCGATGAACAATGATCGCCTTGGGCCAAAAGAGCGCTGTGCATCCACCAGTAACCGTAACTTCGAAGGCCGTCAGGGTCGCGAAGGTCGTACTCACCTGGTGAGCCCAGCGATGGCTGCAGCTGCAGCCGTTGCCGGTCACTTCGTTGATGTGAACAGTTTATAAGGAGCCCACCATGTCAGGAATTAAACAACACACAGGCTTGGTGGCGCCGCTGGACGCAGCAAACGTCGATACTGATGCCATCATTCCAAAGCAATTTTTACAGAAAGTGACCCGCACCGGTTTTGGTAAGCACCTGTTTCACGACTGGCGTTTTCTGGATGATGCAGGTCAGCAGGACAACCCAGAGTTCGTACTGAACCAAGCACGTTACAAAGGCGCTAGTGTTCTACTGGCACGCGAGAACTTTGGTTGTGGTTCATCCCGTGAGCACGCACCTTGGGCGCTGGCTGATTTCGGCTTCAAAGTGATGATCGCGCCAAGCTTTGCGGACATCTTCTACGGCAACTCCATCAATAACCAGATGGTACCGGTTAAGCTGACTGAAGCAGAAGTCGACGAACTGTTTAAGTTTGTGGAAGCCAATGAAGGCGCGGAGATCGCGTTGGATCTGGAAGCGCAAACTGTGTCTGCCGGTGGCAAAACCTACTCGTTCGAAATCGACGAGTTCCGCCGTCACTGCTTACTGAATGGCCTAGACAGCATCGGGCTGACGCTGCAACACGAAGAAAAGATCGCAGAATACGAAAGTAAGATCCCTGCTTTTCTGGCGTAACAATTGGATTTATCAACTAAATCTCACAATAAAGCCGACTCTTTGAGTCGGCTTTTTCTATGCTGGTAAAAAGCCACGTCGACAAGGAAGGTCATGATGCGCCCAGTTCGTCACATCATCACTGCGATGGCAGTGTTGTTTTTCCTGAACTCAGTACAAGTGAGTGCCGAGACCAAGCTTATCTTTGACACGCCTACGACCTCAGAGGATAAAGCAGCTAAACAGTTGGTTGAGAACGTCGCCAAAGAGACAGTAAAACTGGTCAATGACTACGCTCCCCTTCCTGACACATTGACCATCCGTTTTGGAAATCTAGACGGGCCACTCTTTGACCCCGAAACCACAACTATTCAAATGCCGTACGAATTTGTGCGTTACGCGAAAGAAAAATTCCAGAGCGTCCCTCCTTCCCACGAAGGTATTACACCGGATGAAGCCACGAAGGCATCGATTCTTCACACCTTGCTGCATGAATATGGGCATGCGTATCTTTTTCTGTGGGATTTCCCCGCACTCGGCAAAGAGGAAGACGCCGTCGACAGTTTTGCTACGCTATCCATTATTAGGTTTTATGACGCTGAAACCGCATTTATTGGCGTCGATCTTTTTGCCATCGAGGATATGGGCACAGAGTTCATCGATGATGTTTCCATGTGGGGAGAGCACAGTCTCGATGCCCAGCGTTACGCAAGATCGCTATGTTTGATCTACGGCAGCGATCCTGAGAAGTTTGAGGATTTAATGGATCCTGAGCTTGTCGAGGCAGAACGGGATTTGTTTTGTCCTTATGAATTTGAAACCCAGTCGCGCAACTGGTCAAGAGTGATAGAAATGCTCAGTGAAAGTGAATGAAAATAGTCACTCTCCGGTCTATTTTCACATTGTAGCTTTTCACTGAGTATCACCATGAAGCCAATTTTTGCACTATTACGTCCTTTGCTTTTGATCGCTTTTCTCTCGCCGGCAGTTGTATTCGCTGCCCCAAAAAGCGACCTCTGGCCTATTTGGGATAAGAGTAATGAGTCTAACTCTGCTTCGTTTGATCACAGCCATTGGCAGAAAATCCTGGACAAGTACCTTCTCGAAAAAGGCCAGCACAATCTTTTCAATTACAGCGCAGTCAGTCCGGCTGATAAGGCATTGCTCAGTCAATATCTGACTAATCTGACTGCTCTGGATCCTCGCAATTACAGCAAGGCTGAGCAGTTTGCTTACTGGGTAAATCTATACAATGCACTGACTATTCAACTTATTCTCGACGAGTACCCTGTAAAATCAATTACTAAACTGGGTGGCTTTTTAAGTTTTGGTCCTTGGGATGATGATGTTGCCAAAGTCGCAGGGCAATCATTGACGCTCAATGACATTGAGCACCGTATTCTTCGTCCCATCTGGAATGACTCACGTATTCACTACGCCGTTAACTGTGCCAGCCTTGGTTGCCCTAACCTCGCTACAACCGCGTTTTCCGCAGATAACAGTGAAGCGCTATTAGAAGCAGCAGCCAAGCAGTTCACCAACAGTAATAAAGGCGCCAGCATTGACGGTAATACTCTGACACTATCTTCGATTTATGACTGGTATGGCGTAGATTTCGGTAATAACGAGCAAGAAATACTAAAAGCCATCGACCAATACCGTGACGGCTCAAAGCTTGAAGGCTGGAAGGGTAAAATTAAATACGATTACGATTGGTCACTTAACCAACCTTAAAACGTATTTTGTTGAAAAACTAAAGACGGGCGCATTACGCGCCCGTTGCTATTTATATACCCAAACAACCTGAAGATGAAGGATTCAGCGAGATTGACTGGCGTTGTGATC